>NZ_JARJMS020000099.1:0-41124 GCF_029335995.1 Thermosynechococcus sp. Uc | reverse complement strand
GCAAGCCCCGCCATTCAGGGTGGAGAAGGATAGCGCAAACAGCGGAGCCGTTCTGTTATTTTACTGTCGGCCCCAACCACACTGACCTACGGCAGGGCATGCCGGAAGTGACACCTGTGGAGATAGGAGTAGTGGATACGCACTCGGCTTAAGAACCCACCGCAGCAACCTAAGATCATCGGCTTGAGCGCTGTAGGAATCTTTGGCCTTCTAGTCGGGGAAGATGTCAAAAAGCTGAAGTTTGTCTCTAGTTGGAAGTCAAGAACTGCCTTTAACGGGTAAGGACAGGTTTCAGGGGGAGCCAAGTCGTTCAAGGGGGTCTCACGAATCCCTAAATCCATCGGCCTCAGCGATCGCCGGTAGTAAGTAAGGCTGAAGGCGGGAGGGTGATTGATGCGCTTCGCCACAGCTTGCCGTTGTTTGCGAATGACTGCTCGCAACTTTTACGCCGTTTTTGCGGCTGATCGTCCCACTTCAGGAGATGCCCAATCAAGACTCCTAGGCAATTCTCTAGCTCCCGACGCTCCTGCCTGCCCAAGGCTTCAATTTCCTCCACGGGATGGGCAATATCAAGGTGGGTAAAGTCTCTTGCCTTCAGTAACTTTACCTGCTCTAGGGTTCAGGCGTAAAAATCGCTTTCATAAAGACTGCCTTGCATGATTTTTTATTGGCCGATCTCCTCAAGCTGCATTTTAGAGAATGTACGCGGCAAAAAATTGCCCCAAGCTGGGACTGGCACTCACCAGTGTATGGAAAATACGACTCCCAGCTTCCTGACCCGGCTGCATGGGAAACAGTCTTTGCCAAGGTTGCGGCGGATCTAGCCATTGCCAGTGGGCACCGGCGGCATGGACAATTGGCCAAGCGGGGGCGACATCCCAAATGTGAGGTGTGCGCTCTACGGCACCGAGGGTATAGCCAGCAGCAACGGTCAGCAAATTGTAACTGGCAGATCCTAACATGCGAATTTTGCAGGGAAAGGAACGCTTGAGCACATCGGTGCTGCGGGCGCAGAGGCTAAAGAACGTTTGTGAATTTGGCTCACCGACTTTGGCGCGAATGGGTTTCTCATTCAAATAGGCACCATTGGCATGAGCCGGTGCTTGATAGAAGCCATGAAATGTTTGCTGAAAGCCGGGAACGTGCACATAGCTAAATACGGGTGTGCCTTGGTAGAGCAGACTTAAGGCAATACACCAAATGGGCAGACCATGACTATAGTTAGTCGTGCCATCAATCGGATCAATGATCCAACACCACTGTTCACCACCATAGGTATGGTTGCCCTCTTCACTCAGACAGCCGTGGTGGGGAAAGCGCTCTTGCAGCATCTCGGTGATTTTCTGATCAGCCCAAAGGTCGGCGCGGGTGACAAGGCTGCCATCGGCTTTGCGATCGCTGGGGGACTGCCCTGCCCACTCCAGCAAACGGGGGGCAACCACCTCCTGAATCTGTTGACAGGTTTCCAGCACCTCAGACCAAAACCCTGAGTTCATTGGCTGTCTCCCACCGCGATACAATGAGCACGTCGCCCCTGATCCTATACCCAAGAGGCAATCTTCGTCCCCACTTCCCATGGCACAAACACTGGTCGTCAAAATTGGCACATCGAGCTTAACGGGGGGCAAAGAAGGGAATCTGGCCTTGGCCACCATTGCCCAATTAGTGGAGGTTTTGTGTCATTGTCAACGGCGGGGCGATCGCGTGGTTCTCGTCTCCTCCGGGGCCGTAGGTGTGGGTGCCGTGCGCTTGGGTCTGAGCGAGCGTCCCCAACAATTAGCCCGAAAACAGGCGGTAGCAGCCGTAGGTCAAGGACACTTGATGCGCATGTATGACGACCTCTTTTCGGTGCTCCGCCAGCCCATTGCCCAAATCCTCGTCACACGGCAAAATTTTGTTGATCGCCAGAGCTATTTGAATATCTACAACACGTTCCAAGCCCTGTTTGAACTGGGCGTCATCCCCATTGTCAATGAAAACGATACCGTGGCGGTGGATGAACTCAAGTTTGGCGATAATGATACCCTCTCAGCCCTTGTGGCTAGCCTTGTGGAGGCGGACTGGCTCTTTTTACTTACGGATGTCGATCGCCTGTACTCAGCAGATCCGCGCATTGATAAGACAGCCGTTCCCATTGAGCGGGTGGTCTCCTTGGCAGAGTTAGCGCAAACAATTCAAATCGGTGCTGCTGGCTCCCCTTGGGGTACAGGGGGCATGACGACAAAAATTCGAGCTGCAGAGATTGCCACAGAAGCGGGGGTGCGCACTGTCATTACCGATGGGCGATCGCCCATTAACCTTCTCAAAATTCTTGCGGGTGAACCCTTGGGTACCCACTTTGAACCCCGTCCCAAAACCCTCAATGCCCGCAAACGCTGGATTGCCCGCGCCCTGATTCCCAAAGGCGAGTTGTGGCTAGATGATGGCGCTGTAAAAGCCATTACCATTGGCGGCAAATCTCTTTTGGCTGCTGGCATTACCCGTGTTGAAGGGGAGTTTCAAGCCCAAGATGCCGTCAAGCTCTGTGATCCCACAGGAACTGAAATTGCCCGTGGCCTCGTCAACTACAGCAGCGAAGAAATCCGCCGCGTGCAGGGGCAACAGTCCACAGAATTGGCCAACATCCTCGGTTATGCGGGTGCCGATACAATTGTCCATCGCGACAACTTGGTGGTGACCCTGTGACAGTGCCCTATTATTAAGCACAGGACAATAGCGAACCAGTGCGGTAAAATTACTCACTAACTGTAACGATTTATGCAGCGATTGGGGGTAGGTTTTGCATCTGGCATAGCCACATTAAGGAGGGCGTATCCCCTAAGGACAGTCTCTGATTGGCAAAAGGAAACCTATGGTTCAATTCCACATCCAACCAGATAGCGAAATTCCTGCTTCAACTCAGCTCTTTAATCAAATTAGTTTTGCGATCGCTGCACGACAGTTTCCACCGGGTTATCGCTTGCCCAGTACGCGGCAGCTTGCCATGCAAACCGGGCTGCACCGCAACACCATTAGCAAAGTTTACGAACGCCTTGAAGCCGCCGGTTTAGTCGTGCCCCAAGTGGGGTCTGGCATCTATGTGCGCGCCCTCGGCCAAGAGGAAACCCGTCCCCGCCAACGCCGACCCGCAGTTGTGTCTGTACACCGCGTTGTCCAAGAAAGTGTCGATACCCTTCTTGAAATGGGCTATTCCCTGAGTCAAATTCGGGAGTTATTCCTTGCGGAGATCGACGCCCGCCACAAAGCTGGGGTGAGGATCTTGGTAACGGTGCCCCGCCACGATCAAGGGGCTGGCGAACTGATTGTTCAAGAACTGCAACAACTGTTGCCGATTCCTGTAGAACTGATCTTTCTTGAAGACTTGGAAACCGTCCTGGAGGGGGATACCTCTGCAACCGTCGTTACCGTGCGGTATTTTGCCAGCATGACGGAAGCCATCACCCGCGATAAGGACGTGCGGGTATTTTTCATCGACATCTACAACTACCAGCGGGAACTGGAAGTGATACAGCAATTGCCGAAAGGCTCCTGCTTGGGGTTGGTCAGCCTGAGTTCCGGTACCCTTGGTGTTGCTGAGGTCATGATCCACAGTTTGCGAGGGGATGAACTTCTCTTGGTGACGGCTCAAGCCAACGATAGCTATAAGCTCAATGCCCTTGTCCATCGTGCTCACACAATCATTAGCGATCGCGCCAGTGGCGAACGGGTCAAAGCAGCCATTGCGGCAGCCCGCCATGATTTGATTCGCATTCCCCGTCTCATTTGTTGTGAAAGCTACATTGATCCGCAGTCAGTCGAACTACTGAAGCGGGAAATTGGCCTGACGGAGGATCCTCCCCTCGCAGCCAAAGCCTCTTAACTCAGGGATTGAGATCATTCAAGCGATGGGACAATTGCACAGGAATTGCCTGCTGTTTTGCTTGATTGTGCATTTCCTCCAGTTGTAGGTTCGTAAGATAACCTATACCGGCGGCTAGACCACAGTACAGCAGACCGACAATACCTAGTTTTGGCCAATGCAAGCTTATAAAACGCCACATGGGTTGACTCCTCACTTTCAAAGCCACGCCATCAAACCAGACCACCTACCCTTTTTCATCAAGAGGGAACACGATTAAATTTGTCGCAGTCTCCAAGAAAAAGTATTGTGGGCACCTCTCCCAAGGAAATCTGCCGTGAACTTCCTAGGGGAGGGCAGTAGGGGTTATTACTCAAAAATTAACTCTAAATAATTCTAATAATGGCGCCAAGAATTGTGCTGCCAATGTTACATTTGCTAAAACATTGTTAAAAATTTAAGGAAGTGCGGCAAAGTCTCTAATTCTCAAGGCTTGAGAAGAAGCCGCAAAGTCTTCTAAAATTATCTAGAAAAGGTTAATTATTTTTTTGTTTTGACTCAGCAGACAAGCGTGGATACCCTCCCGTCGGTGCGCATTGTCCTCGTTGAACCCCAAGGGGAAATCAATGTCGGCAGCATTGCCCGTGTGATGAAAAATATGGGATTACAGCAGTTGTGGATTGTCCGTCCCCGCTGTGATCCCAAGGGAGAGTTAGCCCATCGCTGGGCAGTCCATGCAGAGGATGTGCTGCATCAAGCCACGATTACGGATTCCCTGACGACGGCTCTAGCCGATTGTCAGCGGATTTTTGCCACGGTGGGGCGAGATGTGGCGGATTTAGCGTTACCCCTTTGGCCTCCCCGTCAAGCAGCACCTCAACTGTTGGCTGTGCCTCAATCGGCACTGGTATTTGGGCGTGAGGATCGGGGACTCACAAATGCAGAATTAGAGTGCGCCCATGGTTTAGTGCAGATTCCTACGGCCAATGCCTATCCATCTTTGAATCTGGCGCAAGCTGTGGCCGTATGCTGCTATGAGTTGTGGTTGACGGCCTCCGACAGTGCGGGCACTTTTCCCCAAGGGGCTGCCGTCCCCTTTGAGCGGTTGCAGGGGTTTTATGCTCATTTAGAGCAGGTGCTGCTCCAGATTGGTTTTTTGTATCCCCATACCGCTGCTAGTCGTATGGCCAAGGTGCGATCGCTACTCGGGCGCGCCTACCCCACGGATGCCGAGGTGGCGCTGTTGCGGGGTATGGTTCGTCAGGTGGAGTGGGCGATTCAGCACGCAGCCACGCTCTCTTCAGACACCTTCCCCCTAGGGTAAACGGCATGGTTGCTCAGTCTCGTTCAATGGTTCAGTCTTCTGGTCTTTCCTCACTGTCTCGTCCAACAACGCTCCCCCGTGCCAATTTGTTCTTAATGGCTTTTCGCTTTGCGGTTAGTGGAGTGGCTCTTGCTGCAATAGTAGGAACGCTATTGTCAGTGTTGCAGCCAGAAGAACAGTCTTTACAGACCACTGCCAGTCAGGCGATCGCCCCCGAAACCACAACGCTCAACCTACCTCCAGAACGCCCCCTGACGACCCTACAACAGCAAATCCAGCAACTGGTTGCCCGTCAACCCAATCTGACGGCGGGGCTGTACTTTTTTAACCTCGATTCCGGAGCCTCCCTCAATGTAGGCGGCGATGCGGTCTTTCCGGCGGCATCTACGATTAAATTTCCAATCCTTGTTGCCTTTTTCAAGGCGGTGGATGAAGGACGAATCACACTTCATGAACGCCTCAGGATGCGTCCAGATCTCATTGCCCCTGAGGCCGGTACATTGCAATACCAAAAGCCAAATTCCCAGTACCCCGCCCTTGAGGTGGCAGATTTAATGATTACCATTAGCGATAACACCGCCACGAATATGATCATTGATCGTCTTGGGGGCGCAGCTGTGCTCAACCAACAGTTTCGGGAATGGGGGTTGGAAAACACGGTGATCCACAATCCGCTACCGGATATGAAGGGCACGAACACCACTAGCCCCCGCGATTTGGCAATGCTGATGCTGAAAATTAGTCAAGGGGAAATTGTCTCGCCCCGTAGTCGCGATCGCCTGCTGGATATGATGCGGCGCACGGTCACCAATACTCTTTTACCCGCGGGTCTTGGCAAAGGAGCCACCATTGCCCACAAAACTGGGGATATTGGTATTGTGGTGGGGGATGCAGGCATGGTGGATATGCCCAATGGCCAACGCTATGTGGCGGCAATGATCGTGAAACGCCCCTACAATGATCCCCGAGGCAGTGAACTCATTCGCCAAGTCTCCCGCATGGCCTACCAAGCCTTCGAGAAAGTTCCCCCTTCTCAGCCTTAGATGTCGCAGCCCCTCCTGACTTTAGAGAAGGTGTGCCGCTACTGCGGCGGCCTCAAGGCCATTGAGATCAGGTCTCCTTTGCTGTTGAAAAGGGCGAAATTTTTGGCATTATTGGCCCTAATGGTGCCGGTAAAACCACCCTTTTTAACCTGCTGACGGGGTTAATTCCTCTCACCTCAGGGCAAATTCAGTTCCAGCAGCAGCCCCTCCACCGGCTCAAGCCCCACCAGATTGCTGGATTGGGCATTGCCCGCACATTTCAAAATATCCGCCTCTTTCCAGAGATGAGTGTTTGGGAGAATGTGCGCATGGGACAGCATCTCCATGTCCCTGCCGGCTTTTGGGCAAACCTCTGGGGGGCACCGCCTGTGCGTCATGCGCAGGAGTGCTTGGAGAACCGTGCCAAGGAACTTCTTTACTGGGTAAACCTCTATGAACGTCGCCACGAGCGAGCCGGCAATTTGCCCTATGGTGAACAACGCCGCCTTGAGCTGGCGCGTGCCTTGGCACTCCAACCGCGACTGCTCTTGTTGGATGAACCGGCTGCGGGCATGAATCCCAAGGAGAAGCAAGACCTTTGCGAGCTAATTCGCTGCCTCAAGCAAGGAGACCTTTGAACTGACGGTGATTCTTATTGAACACCATGTCCCCTTGATAATGCGTTTGTGCGATCGCCGAGCGGTTCTAGATTTTGGTCAACTCATTGCTCTTGGCGACCCCCTCAGTGTTAAAAACGATCCCAAGGTGATTGAGGCCTATCTGGGCGGCGATGTTTAGATCCACAGATGCCTATTTTCAAGGCCGTACGGCAATTCTTGCTAGTAAACACGGCAAAGAACAGGTGATTGCTCCTGCTTTTGCCCCCTTGGGGGTGACCGTGGTTGTGGCCCCAGATTTTGATAGCGATCGCTTTGGCACCTTTAGCCGTGAAATTCCCCGTACGGGTACCCAAGAGGAGGCAGCTCTCGCCAAGGCAGAAGCGGTGCTAGCGCAAATGGATACAGACTTAGTCCTTGCCAGTGAAGGCAGCTTTGGCCCCCATCCTCAATTTCCGATGCTGCCCAGCGATCGCGAACTTGTCCTCCTTATAGACCGCCGCCATAACCTTGTCTTGCGGGGGGAGGTGCGCTCCTTGGAAACTAACTTTAACCATGCCACCGTGAGTGATCTTGAAGAGGCCTTGGCCTTTGGGGCACAGGTGGGCTTTCCAACCCATGGTTTGCTTGCCATGGCGCAGGCTGATCCTCCGCCCAATACGCCAATTTTCAAAGGGATTCAAAGCGAGGAACAGTTGCAAAGGGCGATCGCCACCCTACAGGCCTACAGCCCCAGGATTCACCTAGAAACTGACATGCGTGCCCACATGAACCCCACACGGATGCAGGTGATTGCTCAAGCTGCTGCCGAGCTCGTTCAAGCAATGGCTCAGGGCTGTCCTCGGTGTGGTTGGCCGGGGTTTGTGGTTTGCGAGAAACTGCCGGGGCTGCCCTGCGCGCTATGTGGGGCACCCACCAGCGCCATCAAAGCCAACCGCTACCGCTGTCAACACTGTTTGTACCAAGTGACAGTGCCTAGGGCGGAAACCGTTGCCGATCCCGGTCACTGCTACTTCTGCAACCCCTAGGCAAAGACAAAGACTTGGTATAATCCCTTGTGTAGCTCTTTTCACTGCGGCACCGATTCAGCCATCCTATCGTCTGCATTCCCAGCACAATTTTGAGGAGTGACCGATGACACCCCGCTACCTGACCAGTCTTGTCCTTGCCACATTAACGCTCAATCTTGGGAGTATAGCCCTTGCTCAGACTGCAAGCCCAAATAACCCAATGGAGGGCTGGCAACAAAATGGCAATGCCAATGATTTAGGCACCATTCTCAATCCCCAAAATGGCAATTTTTCTGTGCCCGGATTGATGAATCGGCTGCGTTTGATGGATGGTCGCGATCCCCGCGAAGTGGTGGCAGATCAAATGGAAAATCTCAATGCTCAAGCAGAGGCCTTTCGCAAACGGCAGCAGCAACAGTTCCAAAATTTAACGGTTACCCCCTAGGATGGGGATGGTATGTCCCCAAGAGTATTGATTTTGGGTTTAGGGCATTGGGGACAAACACTGGCGTACCTATTTGAGCAACAGGGCTGCACGGTTTCCTGTTGGGGGCGATCTCACGGGCCACTCTCAGTTGCTCTTTTCCAAGACATTCAGTTAATGGTTTCAGCTCTCCCCATCAAAGCGGTGCGGGAAGTTGCTGCTCAAGTTGCTGCCCTTCGCCCCCCTTTAGGCATCATCTTTGTCAGTGCCACAAAAGGCCTAGAATCTGAAACCTTTGCCACGGCGGCGGATATTTGGCAAGCTTACTGTCCGCATCACGATCTGGTTGTGCTTTCAGGTCCCAATTTGGCTAGTGAAATTCAGCAGGGATTACCAGCAGCAGCAGTAGTGGGGGGGCATCCAATGGCTACCAAGCAAGTGCAGGACTGTTTAGGGAGCACCACCTTCCGCCTCTATAGCAATGAGGACCGGCGGGGCGTTGAAATGGGGGGCATCTTCAAAAATGTAATTGCGATCGCCTGCGGTGTCAATGATGGTCTCGGTCTTGGTGTCAATGCCCGCTCTGCCTTGATTACCCGAGGACTTGTAGAAATGGTGCGGGTGGGGACTCACTGGGGCGGACAAGTGGAAACCTTCTACGGTCTTTCTGGGCTAGGGGACCTCCTTGCCACCTGCACCAGTGCCCTCAGTCGCAATTATCAAGTGGGGTGGCACCTAGCCCACGGTAAATCTCTCTCCCAAGCTCTAGCCTTGACAAAGGGGACTGCCGAAGGGGTAAACACTGCATGGGTTCTGTGCACCTATGCTCAACAGCACCAGTTAGAGATCCCTATTACGACCATGGTGAACGCAGTTCTTGCTGGCAATCTCACGCCCCAAGCAGCTCTCAATTGTCTTTTGGAGCGTCCCTTCAAGCCGGAGATTATTCCTGGATTGGGGTTTTAGTTGTTGATTCTGCACTGGGTTCTGGCAGCACCGCAGGAGCCGTTTCACTCACGGGAATAGCTATGGGGGGACGGTCGAGACTGAGCATCAAACCGACTCCTGTGGGTTCAATCGGTAAAGGAGATGGTGCTGGCTCAAGACGGGCAGGGCTAGTAACAGCCACAGGCAGACTAGGGAAGGGATTGGGAATTAGACCTGTAAACATTGCTACAAGGGATGCAGCTAGTGTCGCCCCCGCACTCCCTAAGACCCAAATACGACGGGGACGATTGGCCTTAGCAATTACTTGAGCCGCCAAATGATCCGCTGGACAGGGGGTCAGGGGTACGGGCAGCTCTTGCATCTGCTGCTTGAGAATCAGGAGTCGCCGGTAGAGGCGTTGTCCTTCAGGGTCGGTGGCAAGCCATGCTTCCACCTGTTGCCGTTCTGCAGCCGTCACTTCACCATCAAGGTAGGCGCTCAGGAGTTCAAAGGTATCGCGTTTGCAGTAATCAAGTTCATCCATCATGGGGGTCTGTCCTTGCAGGAAAAGGGTAGGGGTGATTCGCATTAGGTTGAAGGGAGATCGAGGTGAGGTTGTAGTTCTAGTTGGAGCCGCTGTCGGGCACGGGCAATTCGTGATTTCACGGTGCCGAGGGAAACTCCAGTGATGTGGGCAATTTCTTCGTAGGAGAGGCCTTCAATTTCGCGGAGGACAATGGTTGTCCGAAAGGCTTCTGGTAAGTTGGCGATCGCCCGCCGTAATTGAGCATAGAACTCATCTGTGCGCAACCGGTCATCGGGACTGGCATCACTAGTGGCAAGTTCCCAATTCATTTCACCTTCTTGGGTTTTCAAGGGCGCATCCAGAGAAAGAGGCGGCTGATGGCGTTTGCGTTTGCGCAGCTCATCGTAAAACAAGTTGGTGGCAATGCGACTGAGCCAACCTCGAAATTTGCTGGCATCTTGCAATTTGTGAATGTTGCGATAGACCCGAATCCAGACTTCTTGGACAAGATCGGCGCGATCCTCCCAGTCGGGAGCAAGATGATAGATAATTCGCTCCACATGGGATTGGTATCGGCGCAGCAGTTCAGTAAAGGCAGCACGATCTGGGGTTCTGCCGGCTTGACAGCGAACAACCAACTCTTGGGGTGTAAGTTTTGTCAGCGGCAGCGTCACCCGAGCACTGATCTCCTCAACACGCTTCCAAGTGAGGGGAAGACTGGATGTCATGGATACAATTGACCTCAGACCAATCGCTTTTCATGACGCCTGTGCCCCCATGATGTTCCCTGATCCGTTATAGCTTGCCCAGGACAGGGTCATACGTCCTAATCTGTTAATATTCCCTTAACGTTGATGAATTTAGATTAAGCTTTTTATTGTAGTGGCGATCATTCTTTGGACGCTCTACGCAGACACTTAACGCGCGGCTCAATGTAACCCCCCTTCCTAATCACCGCCCTTCACCACCATGCTCTGGATCCGCATTGCCAGTGGACTTGTCGCGATCGCTCTGACGCTGCTGATGACCTTTCTAGGCGGTTGGTATTTTTGTCTGGGGATTGGGGCGCTAATTTATCTCGGTCAACTGGAATACTTTGAACTAGCTCGTGCCAAGGGGAGCGCGCCAGCAGCCAAAACCACCCTTGTGGTCAGTCAAGTACTTCTCATCACTTCTTTGCTGCAGCCAGATCTTGCCGATGCCGTGTTTCCCGTTGCGGGTACTTTTATTTGCTTCTACTTGCTATTTCAACCCAAGCTGGCCTCAATCGCCGATATTTCCACTTCAATCATGGGGCTGTTTTACGGCGGCTATTTGCCAAGCTATTGGGTGCGTCTGCGGGGGCTAGAGCAACAGGCAACATTACCTTTGGGGGGATTTTGGCCAGAGCAGTTTCAACTTACTGCTTTGCCTTTGGGGTTACAGGCGACTCTCTTGGCCTTTGTTTGCATTTGGGCAGCGGATATTGGTGCCTATACGGTTGGCAAGCTCTTTGGCCGAACACGACTTTCTCACATCAGTCCCAAGAAAACTGTGGAAGGGGCAGTGTTTGGCGTTTTGGGGAGTTTAGGCGTCGCTCTTTGGGGAGCGTATTCCCTTGGCTGGCCACTCCCTTGGCTTTTGGGGGCAATGTTTGGCCTCATGATTGGCATTGCTAGCCTATTGGGGGATTTGACAGAGTCAATGATGAAACGAGATGCTGGGGTCAAAGATTCTGGCCAGTTGATTCCGGGACATGGCGGTATTTTGGATCGCGCCGATAGCTATGTGTTTACAGCACCTCTTGTGTTTTACTTTGTGACGTTGCTATTGCCCTTATGTCAATAGTTTGTTTCCATTTAAGTTTCCATAAGTTTCTATATTAATCAGCTGAACACGAGATTCAGCAACGGTGGCTTAATGGAGCGTGCCTGTTTATTGCACAAACACTGAAAGCTGAGCCGCCTGCCGCACAGGTGGCTGCCCTAGAGCATCTCTTCCAGACCTTTTTCTCCTTCGCCCTGCCACCCGAAGCCCTAGCACAGTGCACTAGCTTTCTGCGCGACTAGGTTGTCTTGCCAAGACTGAGAAAGCAGATCAAACAGATCAAGAACAAAAAAGGTGAACTATACGGATGTGCTCCCATACGCTTGAACAATCTTATCCGCTGAGGCTAACTGACACGCAGGAATGCCAATCTAGCGATCGCCACCTCAAAACAATTGATTAAGACAAAGCCAGATTTTGAACAGCAGTTGTGAGTTCAACACAGGAGAGTCGCAAGGGCTGAGGTGTTTGAGGATAAACTTGGCAATCTTGCCAAAGGATGCGATAATTAGCCAATAAATTTTATATTCCTTAAGGGAAGAATACACCATTTCTTCTCTTTTTCCAGTCTCTCAATCTATCGTTCAACACTTTTAGTTTAAGAGGATACCATTGTCTCCGA
Source organism: Thermosynechococcus sp. Uc (assembly GCF_029335995.1). Lineage (NCBI taxonomy): Bacteria > Bacillati > Cyanobacteriota > Cyanophyceae > Acaryochloridales > Thermosynechococcaceae > Thermosynechococcus > Thermosynechococcus sp. Uc. The sequence goes on along the minus strand of NZ_JARJMS020000099.1, from coordinate 29,008 downwards.
TAGCAGCTTTTACCGTTTTCAGCGGGTTCCATCGATGGGAAAAGGATTGGCATAGATGAAAATTTATTACACTGCTTAAGAAACATTTGAACTTATTCTAAGAATTGTTCAGAATGGATTGTACTGCAACCAAGTAAATTTTTTGTAAACAGGATAAAATCTTGGGTTCTAAAATGGTAAGCGGTTCTCCTTGTCAATACCCCTTTAATTGAGGAATTTGTAGTCAAAGCCGTTCCTTGATGACAATTTACCGAGGCGATAAATGTGAAGTCTGATCCGCCGAAGAAGTGGCGCCATCTCCTCGTTATTGAAGATCAGGAGGGTCGGCGCATCATTCACTTAGAAGCTAGTACCTATACAATTGGGCGGCATCCCAGTAATACGATTGTTCTTAGGTCACCCCTGATTTCCCGGCAACATGCTGTTTTGCTACGGGTTTTGGATCCGAACAGTGGTAATTTTTTCTTTCGCCTTATTGATGGCGATTTACAAGGGAAGCGCAGTGTCAATGGTCTGACGGTAAATGGCAGACCCTGCTACTCCCACATTCTCCAGCATAAAGATTTGATTGTCTTTGGCGGAGATGTACGTGCCCGCTACCACGCGATCGCCAATATCTCTGATTCAAGTTTCAACCGCTACACCCGTGCCCTAGAGGCCGCCGGTATTTCAGATCGGGAGGCGGCTTCCTTGGGGGGTGCTTTCATCGGCAGTCAGATGTCCGACTTGACGGAACTGCAACTGCTGCGGTTGTCCTCTTTTCCGGAGCTAAGCCCCTATCCAATTATTGAACTTGCCCCCAATGGCCAACTCACCTACCTGAATCCAGCGGCAATTCAGGAATTTCCTGAGTTGGGGGAGACGGATGGGCAACACCCCCTCCTATCCCGCCTCAAAAGTTGGTCGTTACACAAAAGGCGATTTACCGTTGAGGAAATCAATGTTGGCGATCGCACCTATGAAGTAACAATCCATAGGCTGCCGGAAAGCCAATTAATTCGCTGCTACATTACCGATATTACTGAGCGCAAACGCTCAGAACTTGCCCTGCGTCTTAGTGAGGAACGCTATGCTCTTGCAGCCGAAGGTGCAAATGATGGACTTTGGGATTGGCAGATTCGCGATCGCTCAATGTACTACTCGCCCCGTTGGGAACTGCTAATTGGGGAAACGCCGGGAACGTTACAACCCAGAATCGAGGAATGGTGGCGGCGTGTCCACCCCGATGATCTAGAGCGATTGCGTCAGTGCATGAAGGAGCATCTTTTCGGTACCCATCCCCATTTTGAGTGTGAATTTCGGATGAAGCACGCCGATGGCAGTTACCGCTGGATGCGATCGCGGGGTAAGGCACTGCGCGATGAGAAGGGGCAGCCCTACCGCATGGCCGGTTCAATGACCGACGTTACACAGTACCACCTGATTCAGGAGCAGATTCTCCATGATGCACTCCACGATGCCATGACCGGCTTGCCCAACCGCGTACTCTTTATGGATCGTTTAACCCGGGCCATTACCCGCTGGGTGCGGCGTCCCAACTCCCTCTTTGCGGTGCTCTTTTTGGATGTGGATCGCTTTAAGGTAATCAACGATAGCTTGGGACATTTAGCCGGGGATCAGCTCCTCATGGGCATTGCCCAGCGACTTACCACCTGTACCCGCGCAGAGGATACGGTTGCCCGCCTCGGTGGTGATGAGTTTGCCATTCTTTTGGAAGAGCTAAGGAATCCTGCTCAAGCCATTGAAGTAGCAGAACGGATTTTAGCAGCTTTGAGCCGTCCTTTCCTGCTGGAGAGACATGAAGTCTTTACCAGTGCCAGTATTGGCATTGCTTTTCCCAGTGAAGAAAGTAAAACGGCTGAGGACTTATTGCGCGATGCGGATACGGCCATGTACCGCGCCAAATCCCTGGGCAAATCTCGCTACGAGGTTTTTAGTATAACGATGCGTGCCCAGAGCATCGCCCTAATGAAAATTGAAACTGATCTGCGACGGGCGGCAGAGCACAATGAATTTTTGGTTTATTATCAACCCATTGTGGACTTATCAACACTCAATATTGTTGGCTTTGAAACACTGCTGCGCTGGCAGCATCCCGAACGGGGGGTAATCTCCCCAAGTGAATTCATGACTGTGGCTGAAGAAACGGGTTTGATCCTACCCATTAGTTGGTGGGTGATGGCGGAGGCGTGTCGGCAGATGCAACAGTGGGCAAAGGCTTTTCCTTGTAGCCGCATTCTCAGCCTCAGTGTCAACCTCAGTGGTCGTCATTTTCAGCAAGCAGATCTGTTACCCAATTTAAGATCTATTTTGGCAGAAACGAAATTTCCCGCCGAGCGATTGCGCCTTGAGGTGACAGAGGGAATCCTAATTGACAACAAGCAGGTAGCGATCGCTACCCTAGAGGAAATCCGCGCTATGGGCATTGGCCTGTATATGGATGATTTTGGTACAGGCTACTCTTCCCTCAGTTATTTGCACCGTTTCCCCGTTGACACTCTAAAAATTGACCGCTCGTTTATTGCTACCCTCAACAGGGAACAGCCTTCGGCTACAATTGTGCACACCATTCTCATGTTGGCTCACTCACTGCGTCTGAAGGTAGTTGCAGAAGGTATTGAAACCGATGAACAGTACCGTATCCTCCGAGCCCTCGGCTGCAACTATGGCCAAGGGTATTTCTTTGCGCGTCCCCTTTCTCCTCAACAGGTAGAACAGTTATTTGCAGGTTCCTCTTTGCCGCGCCTAGTAGGCTCCACTGCCAAAGAGCACAATCCGCACCGTCTCCACTAAAATTTCCAAATCTAGATTGAGAGACCAATTATCGATATAGTAAAGGTCAAGGCGGGCGGCTTCATCAAAATTGTTGATTTGAGAGCGGCCGGAAATTTGCCACAGTCCTGTAATACCGGGCATCACCTGATGGCGAATGTGGTGCCAAGAATGAAAACGGGCAACATCCCGCAGGGGAAGCGGACGCGGTCCTACTAAACTCATGTCTCCCCAGAGGACATTAAATAGTTGGGGCAGTTCATCAATACTGGTTTTGCGTAGGAAACTACCAAGGGGAGTGCGGCGAGGATCATTTTTCACCTTGAAAAGAATGCCATCGGCGGATTCATTTTGTGCCTCCAACTGGGCTTGGAGCTGAGGAGCATCGGCTCGCATAGTGCGAAATTTCCACATCTGAAAGACCTGTCCGTGGAGTCCCACCCGTTCTTGGCGAAAAAAGACAGGTCCGGGGGAAGTGAGTTTGATGGCGATCGCCACCCCAAGAAAGAGGGGCGCTAGCACTACAATGCCAAAGAGTGCCAAAATCACGTCCAAATAGCGTTTCAGCCGATACTCCCAACCATGGAGATAGGTCATATCTACCCGCAGGGTGGGCAAAGCAGCCACAATTTCCGGAGTGCCGCGTCGGTAGAGCATTTCTAAGCTGGAGGGAATCAACCGCAAAGAAATGCCATGTTGTCGCAGTTGCCAATAGAGGGCTGAGGCCAAGTGAGCCGGCGGCAGGCCTTCTACAATCACCTCTTGGGCTTGACAATTAAGAATCTCGGTCAAAGTTTCCGGTTCATTGGCCAAAGTGGCGATCGCCCTGCCGACAATCTTATAGTTGGAGCGCTGCTCCAGTCGTCTGCTGAGATATTCTTGCCGCTCCACGGGCGCCACCAAAAATGCACGAATCGGTCGCCGTAGGGTGAAAATTTTGAAGGCTAAACTGACCGCCAAGCGCAAGATCACAGCAAGGATCACACTGAGACCCCAAGCACTAAAAAACAGGGAGCGAGGCAGATCCACCTTAGGATCATAGAAGTAGGCGATCGCCAGCGCCAGCAAATAGCCCAAGCTCAACGCCTTAGCGAGGCGCAGATAATTTTTCCAATGGCCGCGCGGGTGATACAGCCCACTTAGAGCAATCAAAAACAACAAGCCCGCTGCAAAAAGCCAAAAGACACTGGGCAATCCCAGCCAGTACCATGCTGCCAAATCAGAGGGCAATGGCGCATAGAAGCGATTGAGTTGTAACCCCAATTTCCACGCCAACACCAACCCCCCTAGGTCACTGGTCAATAGCAGCAGAGCAAAGGCTGTTTCTGAGCGCCACCACATCCCACGGCAACGGGGTGCCCGAATATCACGGGGAGACGTTTGAGACCGCATCATGGAGCAGCAAAGTCACTATCGCCAGGGTTTAGTATTCCCCAGAACATCAAGGGGCGATCGCGGTGCAAGATCTCTTTGCAGACCCCAATCAATCCTCGACAATGGGGGATAGCAAACAACAATCTTCTCCAAATCACCTCCACATGTCCAGTGATTTAATTTATCCTTCCACCCTACTGCTGACGAGTTTGTTGGCCGTCGGATTTGTGTTTTTCATTCGTGCCTCCACCAAAGAACGCATTGAAACCAAAGAGTGGCTCATTGCCCAGCCCATTACTGAACTTGCCCCCCGCCTCAAGCAATATTTTCAGCAGCGGGGCTACCGTCTGCATACGGTCAATGCCGATGGCAGTGAAGTGACATTTCAGGGAAATGTTGCCGCTAGTCCCTTTTTGGCCGCCTTCCTTTTTGGCCTTGCCGTCTGCGGTGCCACGGCGATCGCCCTAGTGTTGACTGTCCTCTTACCGGAGCGCGGTATCTTGGCCTTTGGTCTCATTGGTTTGACCCCCATTGCCCCTTGGTTTTATTGGCGGGGCGCCCAGCGGCTGGAAACCGTTAAGCTCTCTTTGCAGCCCCACGCAATCGGTACTCAAGTGACCATAGAAGGACACCGCGATGAACTGATCACCTTTGAGAACACAATGCTAGGCGTTCGCTAGGGGGCGCCCTTAGTTGACATCCTCCCCGCAGTCTCCCGCGCAAGTGGATGAATCTACTGCAAAGATTCGTGAATTGAGCAAAATTGATGAGAGTATGATCAGCTGTTTCGTGACGACTGCGGCTTTTCACTGCGTCTAGGAGCGAAATGATACCCAACTTTGGCGGGGGACTTTGCTAGAATCAGTCAACAGATAGTTTTTCTGTGGTCAGCGGTAGGCTATCGCTCCTTGGTATCTTGCGAGGTCGGGTTTTTATGCACTTGAGTGAACTCACCCATCCTAACCAGTTGCATGGGTTGTCCATTGCCCAATTAAGTCAAATTGCCGCCCAAATTCGCGACAAACATTTGGAAACGGTGGCGGCCACGGGAGGACACCTTGGGCCGGGTTTGGGGGTTGTCGAACTCACCCTCGCACTCTATCAAACCCTTGACTTAGACAAAGACCGTGTGGTTTGGGATGTAGGGCACCAAGCCTACCCCCACAAAATGTTAACGGGTCGCTACAACAACTTCCATACCCTGCGACAAAAGGGAGGGATTGCTGGCTATCTCAACCGCCGCGAGAGTCCCTTTGATCACTTTGGTGCGGGTCATGCTTCCACGAGTATTTCAGCAGCTTTGGGAATGGCGATCGCCCGCGATCTCAAGGGCGAAAAATTCAAAGTTGTGGCCATTATTGGCGATGGTGCCCTCACCGGCGGGATGGCTTTAGAAGCGATTAATCATGCTGGCCATTTGCCCCACACCAACCTGATGGTAGTACTCAACGACAATGAGATGTCCATTTCCCCGAATGTGGGCGCGATTCCTCGCTATTTGAATAAAATCCGCCTCTCACCGCAGGTGCAATTTATTGCCGATAACCTCGAAGAGCAGTTCAAACATATCCCCTTCCTAGGTGAAAACCTGACCCCGGAGATGCAGCGCATCAAGGAGGGCATGAAACGTCTTGCGGTTCCCAAGGTGGGGGCTGTCTTTGAAGAATTGGGCTTTACCTACGTTGGCCCTGTGGATGGCCATAATTTGCAAGAACTGATTACTACATTCCAACATGCCCATACAATTCCGGGGCCTGTCTTGGTTCATGTGGTAACTGTTAAGGGGAAAGGCTACGCGATCGCCGAGAAGGATCAAGTAGGTTACCATGCCCAAAACCCTTTTGATCTGGTGACGGGTAAGGCCAAACCCTCCAGCAAGCCCAAACCCCCTAGCTACTCCAAAGTCTTTGGCGAAACCCTAACTAAGCTTGCAGAAAACGATCCACGCATTGTTGGCATTACAGCAGCAATGGCCACGGGCACAGGGCTAGACATTCTCCAAAAACGGGTGCCGAACCAATATATTGATGTCGGCATTGCAGAGCAGCACGCTGTCACGATGGCAGCCGGTATGGCCACCCAAGGTATGCGCCCTGTGGCGGCGATTTATTCCACCTTCTTGCAGCGAGCCTACGACCAAATTGTTCACGATGTCTGTATCCAAAATTTGCCGGTCTTTTTCTGTATGGATCGGGCGGGGATTGTCGGTGCCGATGGCCCTACCCATCAAGGGATGTACGACATTGCCTATTTGCGCTGCTTACCCAATATGGTGCTGATGGCACCTAAGGATGAAGCCGAACTACAGCGGATGATTGTAACGGGCATCAACTACACCGATGGACCAATCGCCCTGCGCTATCCCCGTGGCAATGGCTATGGTGTTGCCCTGATGGAAGAAGGCTGGGAACCCCTTGAAATCGGTAAAGGAGAACTCCTGCGCGCCGGCGAAGATGTTCTTTTAGTGGCCTACGGCTCAATGGTCTATCCCGCAATGCAGGTGGCGGAAATCCTCAAGGAGCACGGCTTGAGTGCCGCAGTAATTAATGCCCGCTTTGCGAAGCCCCTAGACACTGCGTTGATTTTTCCTTTAGCAAAACAAATTGGCCGCGTGGTTACCCTCGAGGAGGGCTGCCTGATGGGGGGCTTTGGCTCAGCGGTTCTAGAGGCTCTTCAGGAGGCCGATATTCTCGTGCCAGTGCTCCGTTTGGGGGTACCCGATGTCCTAGTAGAACACGCTACGCCCGAGGAATCAAAAGCGGACTTGGGTCTAACGCCGCCACAAATGGCTAAAACCATCATGCAAAAGTTTGGGGTTGCGCAACCGACGGTGGTGACTGGTTCCTAGGGACGGGCTAGAACAATCACGGCATTTTGACCACCAAAACCGTAACTACAGCAGAGAATGTGCTCTAAGTGAGCAGGAAAGGTCTGTTGGACAATGTTGAGGTCAAAGTCGGGAGTGTTGCAGCCAACACAGGGGGGAATCTGCTGTTCTCGCAAAGACAGGCAGGAGAGGGCAATGGCGATCGCTCCAGCGGCGCCTAGGGTATGCCCAAGGGCACCCTTATGACTAGTGACAGGAACCCCCTGAGCAAACAGGGCTTGAATCCAAGCAGCTTCGGCAGCATCATTGCGCACCGTTCCCGTGCCGTGGCTATGGATACAGTGGATTGCTTGCGGGGTGAGATTGGCTTGAGCCAAGGCGCGTTGAATTGCTAGGAGGGCGCCCCTTTGATGGACACTGGGGGCAGTCATGTGCTCGGCATCCGCACTCAAACCCAGGCCAGCAATCCGTGCGTAGGGTTCGATGGCTCGCGATCGCGCCCCTGCTTCAGACTCTAGGACAACAATGGCACCGCCGGCCGCTAGGCCAAATCCCTGCCGCTGGCGATCAAAGGGAGCTGCTCGTTCCTGAGCCAATACACCCAATTGCTGAAATCCCGCCAAAGTTAGGGAGGAAACGGCTGACTCCACGCCCCCTGCCAACACCAAATCACAATGGCCCTGCTCAATGAGTAATGCCCCTTGGGCGATCGCCCATATGCCGGTGGCACAGGCGGCGGTGGGGTTGAGAACAATCCCCTGAGTGCCAACAATTTGCGCCACCTGCTGTGAGACGGCTGCCGGCAAGGTTTGTAGCCATGTTTCTCGGGAAAGAGAGGACTGCCGTAACCATGTTTCCCACTGGGCTTGAAAACCACGACTGGAGCCGACCACTACGCCAGCACTGCTTAGGGGAGCCGTTAATTTCGCATCGTTGAGCGCTTGAGTTGTGGTAGTTGCAATAATTTTCTCGATGGGTAACGCCGTTGCACCTACTAGGCCTTCAGGGGTACGTATCAGGGCTGTTTTTCCTTCGCAGTAGCGTTGCCATGTGGCGATCGCTGTATCCCCCAGCGCTGTCCACAGCCCAATCCCAGTAATAACAACATTCACTGCACAATTGCTTCAAGATAGGATTGACATAGTGAGGTGAGGATAGCAAGCTTGGAAGCAACATCAGAGTATTGTGTGGTCATTGTCACTACTGCCACGGAAGCTGAAGCACTTTCTTTAGCCAATCAACTGGTAGCCGAGCACTTAGCTGCCTGTGTACAGATTCTGCCTATTCAATCAATATACCGCTGGCAAGGGGCTGTACATCGCGATCCAGAATGGCAGTTACTCATTAAGACCCGGCTTGCTTTGTTTGAGCAGGTGCGCGATCGCCTACTGGCATTACACAGTTATGAAGTCCCAGAAATAATTGCCCTACCCATTATTGCTGGTTCCTCTGCCTACTTGAGTTGGGTAAAAGAACAAACCTAAGAACCATCTAAAGGTTAAGAATGTCTGCATCCAAAATCAAAAGTTTCTATTAAGTTCCCCATATTAACGACCTACCCCCTATCTTTGAGCATGGCATTCTTTCCCGCCAGGGACTAAAGGGATTCGATCTCCTGCTGTCCTCCTCCTTGGCTGTGGTTTTGAGAATACAAAGCAATAGGGCCACTGATGTGTTGTTATTTTGGCCAAATGTAGATTCAGGTTGCTATTTACTGACCCTGAGAACAAAAGGTACCACGAGAGTTTTTAACTAAAGATTTTTTATTGGCTGCTTAAGGTCTTGGTGAAACGCTTTTTTGCAACTGGCTGGCAGTGCCTAGACACGGTTTTATCTAAAACTTAAAATGAAAGAATGGTTTCTCTTGCTCGCAAAAATCTTTTAGAAGACTTTAGCCGCTTTCTCGTTGCTCAACTGGGCATTACGTTTGCGGTCAGTCTGGTTACGATTCAAGCAGGACTTCTTGAGGGGTTTGGTCGCTCAGCCACTCTCTTGGTGAACAAAAGCCAAGCAGATTTTTGGATTGCCTCTAACGAGCTACGTTACTTTGGTCTGACGTTGCCCATTGAGTATCAAGTAGTTCTCGATGCCCAAGCGGTGGAAGGGGTTGCGATCGCAGAACCGCTTCTGATGCAGTCAGCCATGTGGCGGCGTTCAGAGACAGAGGCAATCGATCCAGTGCAGGTGGTTGGGATTGAGCCAGCAGGAACATTGCTACCTTTGACAACAGTTGCGGGTGCAGCGCTGACGGATCTAGAACAACCCTACAGTGTCATTGTAGATCGCATTGACCTCAATGCCCTTTCCCTGACGGCTGTGGGCGAGCAAGGTCGAGCAAATAACTACCCCGCCACGGTCATTGGCTGGACGCGCGGTCTAAAATCAATCGTCTCTAGCCCCTATGTTTTTACCTCGCTGGAAACTGCAAACCTTTATTTGAACTTCCCTCGGTTTGATGCCAGTGAGCCTACACCCGAATTTCTGCCGTTGGTATCCCCCAGTACCCGCATTACCTATGTCATGGTCAAAGCAAAGCCGGGGGAAGATTTAGCCAAGGTGCAGGAGCGATTGCGGGCGGCTCTCCCCAACTATCAAGTGCTGAGTAGCGCGGCTCTGAGTGAAATGACCCGCCGTTATTGGTTGGCCAGTACCAGTGTAGGGTTCATTTTGGGATTGGGAGCAGGGGTGGGTATAGTCGTGGGGATAGTGATTGTCAGTCAGATTCTTTATTCCTCGGTAAGCGATCGCCTGCAAGAATATGGCACTCTCAAAGCGATGGGGGCCTCTGACTGGTACCTATATCGAATTATTATTGAGCAGGCTCTATGGATGGCTGTGTTAGGGTACATACCTGGCTTAGCCCTCTGCTGGGGATTGGGGATGTGGACAATGCAGACCCGTGCAATTCAAATTATCATTAGCCCTCAATTGGCCTTGGCTGTTTTTAGTGCCACCGTGGCCATGTGTGTCAGTGCTTCCCTGTTAGCGGTTCAAAAAGTCATGCGTCTGGATCCTGCCCAAGTCTTTCGAGCTTAAGCCATGCCCCGTCCTCCCCTCCCTTGGCCCACCTGTTCATCTCAAGGTGAACCTGTCCTGAGTGGTTGGGAACAGGAGTTGAGTGACGTGCCCCGTCGCCCTCCCCTGCTCCCCTTGGCGATCGCTCCGATTCGCGCGGCCTTTGCCTGTGCCCTCCATATGCACCAGCCGACAATTCCAGCCGGAGAGGATGGCCGCCTGATGAGTTACTTACAGGACATGCTGATGCATCCCCAAGAGGGAGACAATCACAACGCGCCCCAATTTCTCTGGTGTTATCGCCGCATGGGAGATTGGATTCCCCAGTTAGTGGCGGAGGGTTGTCAACCGCGGATCAGGCTCGATTACTCTGGAAATCTGCTCTGGGGTCTAGAACAGATGGGACAAGAGGAAGTCCTAGACGCCCTGCGGCGGATTACGGTGGCTACCTATGCCCCCTATGTGGAGTGGCTGGGCACTTGCTGGGGACATGCGGTGATTCCCTCAACGCCAATCGCCGACATTGAGTTGCACATTCGGGCTTGGCAGCATCAATTTGTGGCGCTTTTTGGTGTTGAGGCGTTGCAACGGGTACAGGGCTTTTCGCTGCCGGAAATGCATCTCCCCAACCATCCAGATACCCTCTTTACCTTGGTGAGCTGCCTCAAACGCTGCGGTTACAGTTGGTTGCTGGTACAGGAGCACAGTGTGGAACAGTTGGATGGGTTGCCTGCCAAGTATGTCCCCAATGGGCTTGTGGCTCGCAATTCTAAAGGAGAGGTGGCGGAAATAACGGTGCTTATTAAAACCCAGGGCTCGGATACGAAACTCGTGGCACAAATGCAGCCCTATCACCAAGCCAAACATCTGTCTCTTCACTGGCAAGAATCACTCTCTCCGCCTTGTGTGAGTCAAATTGCCGATGGCGAAAATGGCGGTGTGATGATGAATGAATATGCCCGTGACTTTATGCCGGTCTGGCATGAGATTAAAGCCAATCCCCAAGCGGGGGTGGTGGGTCTCAATGGCAGTGAGTACCTTGCCCTCTTGACAGCTCAAGGGGTGACTGCCGATCAATTCCCCCGTTGTCAGGCGGTGCACCAGCATCAACTCTGGCAGGCTTTAGGAGATAGCCCAATAACACCAGAAAGGGTTGCGGCAGCAATCGCCCACTTAGAGCAAACCAATCCCCACTTCTCCATGGAGGGTGCCTCTTGGACAAATCACCTGCGTTGGGTCAAGGGCTATGAAACGGTTCTCGAACCCATGGAGCGCCTCAGTGCAGAGTTTCACCGCGTTTATGATCCTTTAGTGGCGGCCGATCCCCAAGTCACCCAAAGTCCTGCCTACCGTGAAGCCCTCCTCTATGTACTGACCTCCCAAACCAGTTGTTTTCGCTATTGGGGGAGTGGTTGCTGGACGGACTATGCAAAAACAATTTGCGATCACGGAATGGCACGTCTGAAAGAAACTAGCGTTTGAGAGGCAGTTTTTTCAGAATTTCAACAGTTTGTAAAATAAATTATGGCATGGCAGAACTGGTGCATACCTCCTTTAGGAGCAATTGTGGCGGGTTCCCTCGCCGTTGCCTTTACCCGGGAACCGCTTCCTGTGGTGGCGGTCAGTTCTGCCGGGGCACTAGTGGGCACTTGGGTACAGGATCGACGGCATCCTTCTCCATCCCCCCAGCTTAAAGATCTCCTCCAACGGCTAGAAGAAAGGCTTGAGCGCATCGAAACCCGAACTGTTGGGAATGGCCAGCGCCGCACTGCTATTTTCTACGACATTGAAAACCTGATTAAAGGCTATAACATCAAGGCCACCGATGTGGCCAAAATTTCCCTAGGTGCCATCCAAGACCATATTCGCCAAGCCTACCCCATCGAGCGGGTGCTGCTGCAACGCGCCTATGCCAACTGGAGTGATGCCCGCCTTGGGTCGCTGCGCCGTGAAATGCACCAATTGGGTATTGAACCTGTACAGGTCTTTGGTTTTTCCTACGAGAATCGCAAAAATGCTGCTGATATTCAATTGGCCATTGATGTGGTGGATTTAATTTTTCAGGATGACCGTTTTGATACGTTTGTGATTGTCTCTGGGGATGGTGGCTTTGGCTCCTTGGCCAAGAAGTTACGGCAGTACGGCAAAACGGTGATTGGCTGTGCCTACGAAGATGCCGCTGGCAAGAGTTTTCAGGCCATTTGTGATGCCTTTGTTCACATTCCTGATCCAATGGTGAAACCCCAACGGCCTGTCACCAGTTCTGCCCTTCCTATTGAAGCTCCGGCACCAACCATCCCACCCGCCGCCATTTCTTTAGATGCCGATAATCGTCGTTTGTGTGCAGATTTGAGTGTCAGCCTTACCAGCCATGCCGAGGGGGCGATCGCCAAAACACGGGAGATTCTAAATTGGTATCGTCGAGATCCAGAGTGCGGTAAGCTCCTGCGGGCGCAAGGACTACCCATTAGTAAAGTCCAAGGGGCGGTGCAAGCTCTGCTGCCCAATTTTGACATTTTGCAGCTAGGGATGGTCAAGTTCTCGGAATACCTGCGTTACGTCTGCAAAAATACAATCTTCTGCGTCTTTTATCGTCAGGGCAATGCTAATCAGCTACTCCTTGGCCTACGGGAGCATTTACCCCCCAGTGCTCTAGTGATGGCCAACTTTGAAAAGCGTCCCCTCCATAGTTTGGTAACCTATCGTGCCCTGCTCAGCCATGCACGGGTGGCGATCGCCCACCCCACAGCCTTGGCTTATGTTTTGACGTGGCTTCTGGAGCATCGCGATTGCAAAGCATTCCCTGCGGGTGATTCCACTGCCACCTTAGGGGAACTGGCCACGATGATTGCAAAAACTGCGCCAGCAGAAATTAGTTGTCGTCAAATTGCAATTGCGTTGAATAACTGCCAAGCAGCCAATATTCTAGTGCCGGCTGCCCACAGGGATGATCACTATCTCGTCAGTGCAAAAATCACAACGCTGCCCGAAGGCTATACAGCGCTAGTGGAGTGGCTGAACCAGACTCTGCAACTATTTTTTGAGCGGGTGGGGGCACATCCAAAACCCGAACTCTTGCGAGCATTAGTTGAACTATCGGCTTCTGTGTACAAATAGGCGATCGCCATGACCTTTCCTTGGTTAGTTTGGCTTGAAACCTGTGAAAGTACCAACACATGGGCATTGCACCGTGCCGATCAACTCTATCTTGGTCAAGTAATCTATACTCAGGCACAAACGCGAGGACGGGGTCAGTGCAACCGTGTCTGGCACTCTCCGAAAGGTGTGTTGACAGCCTCCTTTATCCTGCCGCAGGTGCAGGGGATGGTTGCCCCCAGTGTCCAAGCTGGGATAGCAGTGATGCGCGCCCTGAGTGGGCTGCGGCCAGCAGTGGATCGCCATCTGCAACTAAAGTGGCCAAATGATGTCATGGCTGAGGGCAAGAAACTGGCGGGAATTCTCTGCGAAAGCCGTTCCCCTTGGTTAGTGGTGGGGGTGGGGCTGAACCGCTGTGTTGATGTTGAGGCCATGGGTATTCCCCAAGCCATTAGTCTCCATAGGCTGCTTGATCCTTGTGAGGCAGTCCCTACGGACTTGGAACTCTTGGCGGCCATTCGGGCTGAACTCCTTTGGTGCTGGCAACAGCAACAGTGGGCGGGGGTGGCGCCAAGACGGGATTTTCTGCGGGGGCGATCGCTGACGCTTCTCCAAGGGGAACAGATATGGCAGGGAATTGGTGTGGGAATTAGCGATCGCGGCACATTGCAGGTGCGCCTTAGCAATGGAGAAGTGCGCGAATTTAGTAGTGGCCACGTAATCTACGGCTCCTAAGAATTGATTGCGCAAGTGGGCAGACCGTCTGCCAAAATTGTCCTTAGTACTACAACCATCTGAGGTGCGCATGAAGGGTTGGCAGATTCATTGGCAACGCGCGATCGCTATAGTGCTTTGCCTAGTTCTTCTTTGGTTAGTAGGGGATAAAGCAGCAGCAAAGTCCAGTGACTCGCTAGCAGAAGTGGCTCCTCCTGTAGCCATTGAAGATATGAAAGATTGGTTTGATCGCTATGAACCTCAACTGAAGATTCTCAGCCCCAAAGCTAACCAAACCCTCCAAAGCCGCAACGTCGCCGTCAACCTCAGTGTCCAAGGATTGCCCATCTTTCAGGATGAGCGCACTGGTCTCGGTCCCCATGTGGAAGTGATGCTGGATGATCTGCCCAGCCGCAGTGTCTATGATCTGAGCAAGCCTATTGAATTTAGTGACCTTAAGCCGGGGACCCATCTCCTGCGGGCTTTTCTGGTCTATCCATGGGGTGAAAGCATAAAAACTCCCCTTGCCTATGCCCAAACCACTTTTCACCTTTACACCGCAGACGAGGACACGCAAGCAGCCAATCTTCCCCTGCTCACTTACAACCAACCCACCGGCACCTATGGCGCTGAACCTGTGCTCCTCGACTTTTACCTCAGCAACCTGCCGTTGGATCGACAATTCAACAATGAAAACGTCTGGCAAGTGCGCTGCACCATCAATGGCCAGTCTTTCACGGTGGATCGCTGGCAAGCCTACTATCTCACAGGTCTGCAGCCGGGGGACAATTGGGTGCGCCTCGAACTTCTAGATGGCAATGGTCAGCGTATTCCCTCTCCCTACAATCCCATTACCCGCTTGGTCACCTATCAACCCAATGGCAAGGATGTCCTCTCGCGCCTACTGCGGGGAGAACTGGCGGCGAAAAATCTTCAAAGCAGCCTCAGTCCAGAACTCCCCAGCAACTTGCCTGCCGAACCTACCCCAGAGCCAGTGCCTTTTGTTGAGGAACCCACTTCTGCTCTTAAAGCGCCCGTTGCTCAGGAATCTGCACCAACTTCAACCACAGAGGAAACACCGCTGACTGTTGAATCCGTAGAGCCAGCTCCCCTTGCCCCAGAGCCAACACCAGAACCTGCAGTGAAAGCCGCCGAAGAGACTCCTTCCGCACCGAAGGCAACACTAGAACCTGCGGTGAAAACCACCGAAGAGACTCCTTCCGCGCCGAAGGCAATGCCAAAAGCTACGCCTAAAGCTACTGAGACACCCCCTTCGGCACCTGCGCCACCAAAGCCCTTCTGGCAGCGTCTAAATCCCTTCAAGAAAGCAGAAAGCCCAGCGCGTTCTGTGCTCATCAGGCCGCGAGTCCTCTCCAACCCCTCCCCTTCTGTAGATAAACCCACTCCAGCAGGCACTGAACCGGAAACGGTTGCCACTCCAGAGGATTTGCCACAATTGGAAGAGCCAACTACCCCTCAGGAGTAAAACCATGCAAGGAACCTCCTTGGCCACTGTGCGCTTGCAACCCTCATTTGCTGTTCCTCTAGGTGTTCTGCTGTTAGGTCTGCCCCTGTGGTGGTTGCGGTGGTGGCTGGGCTTACCTATTTCTCTTTTTGCCTTATTTTTGGCTGTGCAGGCGGCAACACTGCGCTTAGAATTTACAGCAACAGCACTAGATGTCTATCGAGGTAGCCAACAGATTCGTCACTTTCCCTATCAGCAATGGCAGCACTGGGAGGTGTTTTGGCCAGTCTTTCCCATCCTCTTCTACTTCCGGGAGGTCAACAATATCCACTTTTTGCCGATTCTGTTTGACGCCAAAACTTTAGTACAATGCCTGCAAGAACGCTGCCCACGCACAGCCTTTATTTCCCCAGTTCGCAATGACAGATGACCCTACGGTGACTGATCTTTCTGAACCCACGCCAGAGGAAATCACAGCCCTCAAAGCCCAGCGCGATGCCCTCAAAGCGGAAATTCAAGCCCTCGATGCAGAGTTTCATCGTCTTGTCCACGATCGCCTCAAGTCCTTAGAAGAGCGGCAACAAAGTTTGCAGCTGACAATTGAACAACTGGAACGGCGCAAAGAACGCATTGAGCAGGAGCTACGGCGCAACTTTGTGGGTGCCTCCCAAGAACTTGCGATTCGGGTGCAGGGGTTCAAGGAATTTCTAGTCAAGAGCATGCAGGAGTTGGCTGCCACCATCGAGGAAACGGAATTGCTGCCCCCAGCCCCCCCTGTGGCGGAAACTGCCCCTGCTCCAGTAGAAACAGCCGCAACACCGCCCAAGTTAGTTCTTGATGAGGGATTTCAGGAAGAAGCGGATCGGATTCGCCGCTTGCTGGAGCAGTATCGCAGCAGCCCCAATTACTATGGCCCCCCGTGGCAGTTGCGACGCACGTTTGAGCAAATTCATGCTGAGCGTGTCGAAAGCTGGTTTTTTGATCTGGGGGGACGGGGTGCCCTGCGATCACTCCCCAGTCGGTTACAAAATATCCTTGTTGCCTCGGCAATCATCTCGATCCTGCGGGATTTCTATGGGGAGATGTTGCGGGTCTTGGTCTTAGCCGATTCTCCTGAGCGGCTAGGGGACTGGCGACGGGGGTTGCAGGATTGCTTGGGGATTAGTCGTCAAGATTTTGGCCCTGATCAGGGGGTGGCACTTTTTGAATCAGCGGAGGCTTTGGCCTTTCGTGCCGATCGCCTTGAACAGGAGGACTACATCCCCCTGATTCTCATTGATGATTCCCAACCTCAAGTCAGCCTTTCGCTCCTGCAATATCCCTTGCTTTTGGGTTTTGCCCCTGAACCCCAGTTGCGTCCTAGCCGTAGCTCTGATTTTTTTGAGTAGTTTCAGTTACCCTTGGAGGCTCCCGTGACCACTGCACTGATCCTTGGACTGCTGGCGCTCATGAGCTACCTGCTCGGCTCGATTCCTACGGGCTATCTCCTAGCGAAAGTGCTGCGGGGCATTGATATTCGTGAGTATGGCTCTGGCTCAACCGGTGCAACCAATGTGCTACGGGTAGTGGGCAAAGGTCCTGGACTGATCACCTTTTTGGTGGATGTCGGCAAAGGATTAGGTGCCGTTCTTTTGACGCGTTGGGTCTTGGGACAATCTTGGAGTCCAGTACCCGCCAGTTGGTTTGAATTTGTGTTGCTGGCGATCGCCTTTATTGCAGTGCTAGCTCACAGCAAGCCCATTTGGTTGGGGTGGCGCGGCGGTAAATCCGTTGCCACAAGTTTAGGGGTACTCCTTGCCCTCAATGCTCCCACAGCCTTAGCCGCTTTTGCCGTGTTTCTAGTGGTCTTGGCGGCCAGCCGCATTGTCTCCCTGAGTTCTATCACTGCTACTTTATCCTTGCCCGCCTGGTTTTGGCTTTTTACGCAATCTTGGCCTTTTGTTGGCTTTAGTGTCATTGCCGGTGCCTTTGTGATTTGGCGACACCAGAGTAATATTCAGCGCCTCCTGGCAGGGACAGAGCCACGGTTAGGAGCTTCGGAAGGGTAGCTCTTTTCCAAGGCAGCTTTATGGACAAGCTCGGGGTTCCTCAATGCCCCCCATATTTTAGCTCATCGGCGGCAAGCCCCGTGCTCTCCCGAAGGGGAATCTTGCTGCTCAATGTACCGCTTCGACCGCTCCACCACTGGCAAGGACTCATCCAAAGCGCCGACTGCCCATGGAACTTGTTTACCTGCAGCCTGCGACTAGAGACAGATTTAAGACAGTTTTGCCGACGCCGGAATAGCTGGGCGGTTGGTCGTGCAGGTCAACCCCGCCGCTACGTCACAGCACTGGGGAATTTGCCTGAACCAAGTGCCGCCAGCGTGATCCGACCGGCAAGACGTGAACTCTGGATTGCCTATTAAAAAAGTGAGCCTAGGACATCGGCTCACTATAAAATGCAAAGGTTGCAAGACTGGAGAAGCCCGCCCTCGACACGAAGCGTGAGCGTCGGGAGTATGTCACAAAACGGTTGTATTTATACCTTTGGAACGGCTCTGAAGTTGCTACCATGAGTGGATACCAGTTTTGGTGGGGAGATTTGTAATGGAAACACTGCGGGGGCGTGATTTGCTCAGCATTGCTGACCTCTCACGGGCAGAGGCAGAGTATCTGCTGGATTTAGCTGCACAGATGAAAATTGGTAAAGTAGCTCCCCGGTGTCCCAAGGTGTTGGGGCTGCTGTTTCAGAAAGCTTCGACCCGTACCCGTGTCAGCTTGACGGTGGCAATGTACCAATTGGGCGGTCAAGTCATTGATCTAGATCCCCAATCCACACAGGTGGGGCGCGGTGAACCGTTACCCGATACCGCACGGGTGTTGGATCGCTATTTGGATGCTATAGCAATTCGCACCTATGGTCAGGTGGAACTGCAACTGTTTGCGGACTATGCGCGGATCCCCGTGATTAATGCCCTTACCGACCGCGAGCATCCCTGTCAGATTTTGGCGGATTTGCTGACGCTGCGGGAATCCTTTGGCACATTGGCGGGACTGACCCTTTGCTACATTGGCGACGGCAATAATGTGGCACATTCGCTACTCTTGGGTTGTGCCCTCCTAGGGGTAAACATTCGGGTGGCATCGCCGCCACAGTTTGCGCCTTTGCCCGATATTGTGGCGCAAGCCAAGGTATTGAGTGGCGGTAAGAGTGAAGTGACTGTTCTTGCGGATCCGCAGGCAGCAGCTAAGGATGCCCATGCCCTTTACACGGATGTTTGGGCCAGTATGGGACAGGAGGCAGAAGCGAGCGATCGCCAGCCCATTTTTCGACCCTACCAAATTAACGATCAGCTCTTGGCGCTTGCGGATCCGCGGGCGATTGTTCTCCACTGCCTGCCGGCTCACCGCGAGGAGGAAATTACCGCCAGTGTCCTTGAAGGGCCGCAATCCCGTGTTTGGGAGCAGGCGGAAAACCGTCTCCATGCCCAAAAGGCACTGCTGGCCAGTCTCTTGGGATAGGACAATGCTGCGCCACCGCTGGCACAAACTCAGCCTCTCAGATCGGTTGTTGCTAGTCGGAGCTGTGATTTGCGGAGCTTTTCTGTTACTGGCGGTTTTTGCTCCCCTTGGCCAGGCTCTGGGCTGGCTTGCCAATCCCCAAGAATTTCTGGACTTTCCGATTCATGCGCCGCCTTCGCCGCAGCACTGGTTTGGCACGAATCGCTTGGGCTATGATGTGTTTTCGCGCACGATTTTTGGTGCCCAAGCAGCTTTGCAGGTGGTGTTTGTGGCAACGCTGTTGAGCCTGGTGGTAGGGGTACCCTTGGGACTGCTGAGTGGCTATCGCGGCGGCTGGCTGGATCGCGGACTACTCTTTTTGATGGATACGATCTACACGTTGCCGGGGCTACTTCTGGCTATCACCGTGGCCTTTGTGGTGGGCAAGGGAGTGCTGAATGCGGCGATCGCCCTCAGTGTGGCCTATATTCCCCAGTACTATCGGGTTGTCCGCAACCATACTGTGAGTTTGAAAAATGAGGTCTTTATCGAAGCTGCCCGTGCTCTTGGTGCCTCTACTCCGCGGATTCTGCAGCGGTATCTTTTGGTAAATGTTCTCCCCAGTATTCCCGTGCTCTTTACGCTCAATGCCGCTGACGCCATCTTGACCTTGGCTGGACTGGGGTTTTTGGGCTTAGGGTTGCCGCCCCAAGTGCCAGAATGGGGGCAAGATCTACGACAAGCCTTAGATGGGCTGTCGGTGGGCATTTGGTGGACGACGTTCTTTCCGGGGCTAGCCATGACACTTCTTGTGGTGGGTCTATCGCTTCTTGGCGAAGGGCTAGGAGAGCGCCTTAATCCGAGCCGGTTCAGTTAACCAATAATGTCGAATCATGCCTAATCACATCTTGGTAACTGGTCCGAGTCGCAGTGGCAAGAGTGAATGGGCCGAATCCCTTGCTGCCCAAAGTCAGCAAGCGGTGATTTACATTGCAACAGCGATCGCCCCTCCAGACGATCCTGAATGGCTACAGCGCATTGAACAACACCGGGTTCGCCGCCCCACTGAGTGGGAATTGCGGGAGTGCCCCCTCGAGCTGGCTGCCCTCCTGCGTAACCTGCCGCCTCATCATTGTGCCCTTGTGGATTCCTTGGGAACCTGGGTGGCCAATTGCCTAGACCAATCTCCCGATCAATGGCAAGCCACCGTTGCTGAATTCCTAGCAAGTGTGCAAGCGTGTGCGGCTCAACTCATTGTCGTCGCCGAAGAGGTGGGCTGGGGGGTGGTGCCGGCCTATGCCAGTGGTCGTTGTTTTCGCGATCGCCTCGGTGAACTGTGCCAGCACCTGAGTCCGTTGATGGCGCAAGTGTATCTTGTAGCCGCTGGCTTTGCGCTGCCACTCCACCAATGGGGTATCTGTCTTAAACGTCTGAGGGTTGCTAATTAATTCCTCAGACCGTCCAGGGGAACTCCCTCTTTAGCAGGAAGTGGTTGTTTTGAACTTCTCCACAGTCGTTGATTGCAGCGGAGTGATGCCGGGGTTTTTCCCGCCGATGGGGCGGTTGTGGGTTTAGAGCCGCTCGACAAATTTTGCAAGCCGCGTCAGGCCTTTTTCAATGGTGGCTAAATCCGTGGCGTAGGAGAGGCGAATGTGATCATCCATGCCAAAGGCTTTGCCGGGAATTGTGGCCACTTTTTCCTCCTCCAGTAGGCGATCGCAAAACTCTACGGAACTTAACCCCGTTTCGCTAATATCCACAAACAGATAAAAGGCCCCCTGGGGTTTTAGACAGTGCAACCGAGGAATCTCACAAATACGTTGGTACATGAGGGCACGGCGATCGCGGAAAGCGGCCACCATCTCGGCCACACAGGCTTGACTTCCTTGCAAAGCCGCAAGCGCACCATACTGGGCAAACGTACATACATTTGAGGTACTATGGCTTTGAATTTTCGTGGTTACCTTAACAAACTCCGCTGGCCCTGCAATGTAGCCCACGCGCCAGCCGGTCATCGCATAGGCCTTGGCAAAGCCACTACACACAATGGTGCGCTCAAAAGCAGCTTCACTTACCGCTCCAATGCTCAGATGCTCGGCATCGTCATAGAGAATCTTCTCGTAAATCTCATCAGAAACCACCCACAGTTGATGCCGCACAATCACTGCCGCTAGCTCACGAATTTCTGCGGGTGTATAGACCATGCCCGTGGGGTTGCTGGGGGAGTTGAGAACAAAGAGCCGTGTTTTCGGCGTAATCGCATCCTCCAGTTGAGCTGGAGTAATCCGATAACCATTCTGCGGTGTGGTTGCCACAATCACGGGCGTACCACCGGCTAGATGCACCATTTCTGGATAGCTCACCCAGTAGGGGGCAGGAATAATCACCTCATCACCGGGGTTGATCAGGGCTAGCATCAGGTTAAAGAGAGCCTGCTTGCCGCCATTGGTGACGAGAATATTTTCAGCACGATAGGGCAGCTGATTATCTTTGTTGAGCTTGGTGGCGATCGCCTGCCGTAAGGCCGGTTCCCCCGCTGCAGGACCGTAGCGAGTTTTGCCTTGATCGAGGGCAGTTTTTGCAGCCTCACGGATATGGGCAGGGGTGTCAAAATCGGGTTCACCAGCACTGAAGCTACAGATATCTTCTCCGCTCCCGCGCATTGCCTTGGCTTTGGCATCAATTGCCAATGTTGCCGACGGTGTGACCCGCATCACCCGCGTTGCCCAGTCCATCCTTTGTCTCCTGCACTACTTTCCGTATTGTGGCACTTTGGCCGGGCATCGGTGAACCAAATATTCGGGGTTGGCGTTGAGACTGTTGCTTGGGATACCCCCAGGGGAATTCGAATCCCCGTCGCCTCCGTGAAAGGGAGGTGTCCTAGGCCTCTAGACGATGGGGGCAAGGCTCAGCATTAGTTAATGTAGCGAATGGACTAAGCTTTTGTCAACACCCTAGGAAACTTTTGCATGAACCCTCCTCCTAGGAAGAAAATAAGGAAGATTCCTGAGGGACTTGCTGTGGAACTTGCTGGCCTACGTTCCTTCTCCATTGTGATGCCCGCCTACAATGTGGTCACCCAGCGGGGAGAAACAGTTTTTGCGGAAACGCTGGAGAGCATTGCTGCCAGTTGCTACTACCTACAGCAGCACTTTCCCTACGCTACGGAGGGGGAATTGATCCTTGTCAGTGATGGCTCAACGGATTCCACCTGTGACGTGGCGGTTAAACGATGGCCAAATACGGTGCCGCTGCAAGTAGTGGGCTGGCCAATCAACATTGGCATTGCCGCTGCACGCAATATGGGAGTTCGCTTGGCTAAAGGAGAGGTGATTTTTTTCTGTGATGCCGATGATCTGTACCGCCCTGAGCACCTGTTTTTAGCCCTATCGGTGTTGAATCAGCCCCTACCGGAACCCTATGCCCCAGCTTATTTTGGTGCTGTGCGCACGGGAGTCTATTGTCGCGATCGCCTACATCCCTACTGGCACAAAAGCCTAGAGCACACCTTGGTTCTCAATTTGGCGGTGCGCCGCGAAGTCCATGAATTTATTGGTGGCTTTCCTGAAGATGAGGTCTTCCGCCAGTTTCGCTATGGGGCTGAGGATGTGGCCTATGCCCATTGGTTGCACCAGTTTTGTCACACCGCCCGCCTTGAGCAGCAAACTGTTGAGTACCGCCGCTTTCCCAACAGTTTCTTTGATCGCCAGCTTAAGAAATTCCAAGCCGCTCCGGGTACGGTAGCCGACGACCTTGATGCCAGCGATCGCCAGCAGGAAGCCCAAATTCAGCAGATTATGGCCACACGACTTCAGGAATTGCAGGCCAAGGCGGCTCAACGAGTAGCCTAGGTTTTTTTGTGGCGCTGGACAATCGTTGCAGCCAGTTTCTCCGGTACTTCCTGAAGGTGATCAAATTGCCAGTGGAAGCCACCAGTGCCCATCGTCAGGGAGCGCAACTCCACCACAAAGTCGTGCATTTCCGCTTGGGGTAAATAAGCCTCAATCTGTTCCCAGCCAGGCCAACCCTCCTTACTGCCGTAGCCCAAAACCTGACCGCGCCGCCCCGTCAACGCCTGCATCACCTTAGCCGTAAAGGCTTGGGGCATCCACACTTGCACCGCCATGATTGGTTCTAGGAGTTGCGGCTCACACTGGGGAATTCCCGCCTGCATGGCAAGGCGAGCCGCTTGGCGAAAGGCCTGCTCAGAACTATCCACAGAATGGTAGGAGCCATTGGTGAGGGTCACCG
Organism: Thermosynechococcus sp. Uc; assembly: GCF_029335995.1. NCBI lineage: Bacteria > Bacillati > Cyanobacteriota > Cyanophyceae > Acaryochloridales > Thermosynechococcaceae > Thermosynechococcus > Thermosynechococcus sp. Uc. The sequence goes on along the minus strand of NZ_JARJMS020000099.1, from coordinate 6,012 downwards.
CCACATCTACGATTGGAAATCCCAAAGGCCCTTGGTTGAGAAATTCCCGCACCCCCTGCTCCACACCGGGGATATATTGCTTGGGAACAACGCCGCCGACAATGGTTTCATTAAATTGGAAGCCGCTGCCGCGTTTTAAGGGAGCAATATCAAGGTACACATCGCCAAATTGGCCATGCCCCCCCGTTTGATGCTTATAGCGACCATGGCTGTTTTTTATGCCACGGCGAATGGTTTCCTTGTAAGGGACTTGGGGTAAGTGGGTTTGCATCGGTAGGTTATATTTACGGCGCAGGCGATCGAGGGCAATCTGCAAGTGAATCTCACCCTGTCCCCAGAGAATAATCTCATGGGTATCGCCATGCTGTTCCCAGTGCAGCGCCGGGTCTTCCTCCAGCAGTTTTTGCAACGCACTGGTGAGCTTTACCTCATCACTGCGTTTACTGGGGGTAATAGCCAAGCCATAGACAGGTTCCAGTTGTGGCGCGCAGGGCAAAGGTGCCGCCTGACCACTGACACTGAGGGTCTCACCTGTACGAATACCCTCTAGCCGCGCCAAAAGAACAAGGTCACCTGCTGTTGCCTGCCCCAGGGATTCTAGCTGTGGGCCCTGGGCACGGTAGATGCCGCCCACGCGCACCCCATTCAGGCTCATACCATCGGTCAATGTGCCCTGCCATACCCGCACGAGGGAGAGTTTGCCGCCTCCTTGAGGTAGATAGAAGGTCTTCAGTACTTGGGCAAGAGGCTCCTCGCCCTTGATCTGGCGATGGGCAGCAGTTTCTGTGGCATTGGGTGCTTCGCGATCAAGAGCCGCCAATAGAGGACGTACACCGTAGTCCATTTGCGCACTGCCAAAGAAGACGGGCACAATTAAATCGGCTCCCAACTCCCAGCGCAGGTCTGCTATGATTTCACTTTGCGGCGGCGCAATCTCCTCAAGGAGTTCCTCTAGGAGGTGATCGTCATAGTTGGCTAAAGCCTCCAGTAGCTCCGCCCGGGCAGCCTGTTCAACGGCTTGCAGTTCCGAAGGAAAAGAGACTAAATCTGCCGCTGCCCCTGCATGGTAGTGATAGGCCTGCTCCGTTACCAAGTCAATGTAGCCTAAAAGATCATCCCCCTGCCAAATGGGGTACTGGTGGGGTACAAGGGGACGGCTGGAAACTTGACGATAGGCGGCAAGGATTTCCATGTAGGGGTCGTGGGCACGCTCCATCTTGTTAATAAAGAGGAGATGGGGAATTTGCCAGTCATCGAGGAATTTGAACAGGGGGGTGAGGGTAAAGGCGCGATCGCTGAGGGGTTCACAGACAACGATCGCCATATCCACACCAACTAGGGCATTGAGGGTTTCTTGGAGCAACTCCACTGAGCCAGGACAGTCAAGAAGGATCAGCTCCCAGTCCCCATACTGGGTATGAACCACATTCAGCTCTACCCCCATCTGGCGATCGCGCGTCTCAGGACTGGTATCTAGAAGACTACTGGCCTTGCCATTGGTGGCGTGGGTAAGGCGCAAAATGCTTTCTGCAAGGGTCGTTTTGCCACTGTTGTAGCTGCCCACCAGGGCAATGTTGCATCGTCTTGCCATCGGACACCTACCTTTTGATTTGCCATTCGGGTCAAAATTGTCCAGAATAGACCTTTGCAGCCCTTTTCATTCAGGTGGTACACACTTGAAAACTGTGCAAACCACTACAGGAGAGGCTCCCCTTCCTTTGATGTATTTCCTAGAAAAAGGCTGTAGTTTGCCTTAACTAGATCTCTTAACTCTTGGCGATCGCCCTTGGTGGAATTTGCAGCATCTCTTAAGGGGACTGTAAACAACTATTAAGTTGCGGTTAACGTTTGCGAGGAGGACTACTCACGATGCGCTTCAATTCCCTTTTATGGGCAAGTATTGCCGGTCTTGGCCTTTGGATGGCATCGCCAGTACACGCCAATAGCCAAGTCAGCACGCTGATGCGGGAAGGGCGACGGCTAGTAGAAGCAGGGAACTATGCCCAAGCCTTGATCATTTATCAGCAACTGCTCCAGAGCGAGAGCCGTAATCCCCGCGTGCATTCTGCCATTGGCTACATCTATGCCCAGCAGGGACAATTTGCTGAAGCTGCTCGTGCCTATCAACGTGCCATTGAGCTAGATCAACAAAACGCTGATTTTTACTATGCCCTCGGCTACAGTCTGGGGATGATGGGGGAAAACCACGGTGCTGCTGCCGCCTACCGCCAAGCGATTCGCCTCAATAACCGTAATGCCCAAGCCTATGAAGGATTGGCGGTGATTCTTGCCCGCATGGGGGATCCCCAAGGCGCTATACAGGCCTACCGCTCTGCCCTCGGTCTTGACCCTCGCAATTGGGCAGCTCAACAGGGATTAGGTGTTTTGCTGTTCCAACAACGCAATATCCCTGAAGCCCTCAGTCATCTGCAACAGGCGGCAACTCTTGCCCCTAGCAAGGCCTCAATTCAACTCAACTTGGGGATGGCGCTTCTTGCCGCTGGGGATTCTAGCAAAGGCTGGCAGGCCATTGATCGCGCGGCCAACTTGGGGCAGCGCGATGCGGATCTACTTCAACAGGTGGCAGAACTCGCCGTTGCTGCAAATCAACCAGAGCGCGCCATCCAAATGTATCGCCGCCTGATCACCCTGCAACCCGAACAGGTGGCCACCTACTTCCGTTTAGGTGAGCTGTTAATGCAGCAAGATAATTCCCTTGAAGCGGTGGCAATTTATCGTCAAGCCACGCAGATCAGCCCCACAAATGCCGATGGATTTTACCGCTTGGGGAAAGCGTTGACAGCTCAAGGCCGACGGCAGGAGGCCCATAGTGCCTATCAAATGGCTCTGAAGCTCTACCGTGAGCAAAATAACCGCACTGGGGAAACAAAAGTCCGGGAAGCAATGCGGCAGCACAACTAGTCGCTAAGCTTCTTGCCCCAGTTTCATGACCACCTGCTGCAACTCAGAAATGAGGGCACTGGGACGGCCATTGAGGATAGTTTGGTTGATTCCCTCGAGAGCTTGACGCAAGTGATTGAGGCGATCTTGAACAGGTTGTAAAATTTCCCGCAATAGAGTTGCCTGTCCCCGCTTCGCAGCCAGCAATCGTTGCTCTTCAAGCAGTATTTGTTCTTCTTGGTTCAGTTGATCTTTTTGCTGCTGTTGCAGCTTGCGGCGTTCTTCGAGGTCGTGACGCAAACTTTCTAAATCGGTATAGGCCTGTTGTAGTTCCTCCGCCAGTTGATTGACGGCCACACTGTACTCTTGAAACTGGCGTTCCAATTCGCTGAGAATGGGAATGAGACTAATGCCCTGTTGGGAGGCAGGATCCTTGCGTGCCTCTAGCACTTGCTTGTGGATTTTGTAGATTGCTTCTTTTTCACGGATATTTTGCCGCTGGCCTTCAAGAGCCTGATTGAGCAGATTACAGCGCTGGCGTTCGTCTTCCAATTCCCCCGCCAGTTGGAGGCGATCGAAGTCACTGGCTTCTTTGACTTTTTGCTCCAGTTCTGCCAAGGACTCTAGAGCCATCTTTAGCTCTTCTTCTTGATCGTTGACAAAGGCAGAGGCGCGCTTGAGGTCATTGCCTCGGTTGGCCACTTCTTTTTCAAGTTCCTCGATGGGCATTTGCATCAGGGCATTGACATCCACTGCCTCTGTGAGATCACTAACCATGGCTTGGCGCATTTGCTGGATCATTTCCTCCTGTTGAGTAAGGAGGTGGCGTTCTTTTTCAAGGACAGATTGTTTGTAGCGGCAGAGTTCCTCCTGAAGGGCGATCGCCCGATTGTCTTGCCAAAATCGCTCTTGAGCAGTGCGCCACGTCTCTTCCTTTTGCTGAAAGACCCGAAGTTGCTCCTCTAGGGCAGCTTGACGTTGACTAACCTCCTGCTCCAGTTGCTCCAGTTGCTGCCAGTACTGGTTGAGCAAGGCCTGCTGCTGGTCTAAAGTCTGAAAACATGCGGTGAGTTGGGGACGCCCACCACTGTTGAGACTGTCTGCCAATTGCTGCAAAATCAAATCCACTTGGCGAATTTGTTCTGGTGATAGGCCAACACTGTGGCTGGATTTAAGTTGTTCCCAGCGCTGCTGCTCTTGGTACACTTGGTGGCGTAAATTTTCAAGGGCTTGGCGCTCTGCTTGAATCCGCTGTTCCTCTGCGGTCAGTTCCTCCCGCAGTTTGTTGAGTTGTGCCAATTGCTCCTCGGCGCCCGCTAGTTGTGCCTCAAGTTCTTGCAGTTCTTCTTTGCGCTGCTCAAATTCCTGTTCCCGTTGATTGAGAGCCTCCGCTTGATAGGATAAGGATTGCTTCCAACCTTCAATCTCTTCCTCTTGGCTTTGGAAGCGCTCCCGCATCCGCGTGAAGCCGTGCAAGATACCTGTAAGACGGCGAGACGCCTCATCCACATTGTGAATTTGGCGGTTGGCAGCCATTTCCACAAAGACGAGCACCCCGTTGCCGTAGTCACGGCTATTGTCAAAGGGAATCGTCTCTTCGTTTTGGGGGACGGGATGCCAGTAACCCGACTGCTCACGCATGAGCAATTTCAATTCGGATTTCGTCCCCATGAAACCCGTTTTCTTAATGACCTCGGCGAGATACTGCACAGCCCTTGACCTCTACCCTAACGCTGAGACTGACACACAACAGCAACCAATGACAACCGTAATAATACGCATGACGGACTTAAGCTCATGAAGAATGCAGCTTTGCGTTTGCTAGCGATCGCAACAATTCAGAACTCTATATCTCTATTAAACACCCATCAGTGAGAGTTCATCAGGGGCTTGAATTCCTGAGTCGGGAACTAAAAAATTGCCAAGGCCAAGGTGGTTCGGCTACATTCTATTATCTATTATAGCGTCGTTATAGCGTCAGGATTGTGGCCGAAAGGCGGCTAATCCTCACTGGCAGCGGGCATCCAAGGTTGCTGCGGCAAAAAAGTGCGATCGCGGGGCAATGGAGCAATGGGTTCTGTCAAAGTAAAACGACCACTGTAGAGCCATTGCTTGAGAACTTCAGCAATACGCTGACTAAAGTAGAGACTGGTGAGGGGAGCCGTGCGCACGGTTTTACCTTCAATTTTGATTTTGCCTGACTTTAGTTGGGCATAGTTGACCATGCCAAAAGTGGGACGCACACGGCGAGGAATTGAAAAGTCAATAATCGGGGCAACCACTTCTTCATCGCGAATCGCGCAGCGGGCAATGACCTCTTGATCTAGCACCGGCAGCGGAACACCTACCCCCAGCATCAGAGAAGCCCCATAGTGCTTGAAATAGCAACCCCGCACCCAAAAGGGATCCATTTGTTTGGCATCGCCAATAAGGGCAAGGGTGGCGGCTGGTCCAATGGGTGTGTCGTTGGCTAACCGTTTTTGCAAAGGGAAGTGTTGGGTGCCTTCCCACGCCACATAGCCAATGCCGCCGCCGAGAAAAATGCGCGTGCCAATTCCCACTAGTCGCAAGTAGGGATCGTTCAGCAGAGGCGAGAGGGCACCGCCACAGGCATAGACGGCGTTGCCCAGTTGCGGTTGTAGTGGTCCAAGGTAGGTATAGAGGGGGCGATCGCCCCCATTTACGCCAACAATAAAATTTTGATAAAGATTACGGGGGTTGTAGAGATAGAACTGGTTGATCGTCTCTTTGCTGATCACAGTTTCTAAACTGGCACGGGGATAACAATCAGTGACATAGCCCACTGCCCGCAGGGAAATGGCTTTACCGGCAATCAAATCGGCAATCACATGGCCACCCCCCCGTTCCCGCAGACTATCCACTTCACCCCCATCGGAATTCGGGTCAAGGGATTGGGCTGCCCCCAAATACAGATCCACAGCACCAAAACCACTGTAGGCAGGAATGCCGTCCAGCCAGCACTGCCGCAGTTTAATCGGTGGATCCGTTGGCCCCAAATTAATGATTGCCCCTGAAGACTCCATGGGTTCAAACGTACCCGTCGTAACCACATCTACTTGGCGGGTGGCTTCAGCAATGCTCAGGCTTTCA
>NZ_JARJMS020000086.1:0-9322 GCF_029335995.1 Thermosynechococcus sp. Uc | reverse complement strand
TTGGAGGTCAGCATGGGTTCCTTCCAAGTGATCCGGGTGTCAGGTGAGTCATCTTGCAGATGACAGTCACCTTAAACATCTGCGTCATCTGATTTGGTGAAAGGCAAAATCCCGCCGTTTGAGCAGGCTGCCGTTGACCAGCGACCACTCATGAAAGACAATCGGCTGCGGGTTCTCGCCGACGGTCTGGAGTGAGAGCGCATCGCCGTGGACGATGTTGCGTTTGAGAATGTACCGCACTGTCTGACGGCAAGCAGCCTTGGCTTTCTCGCCAAACAGGGCGGTGTAGGCTGCGTCGAACGTTTCGTAGAGACGCCGGCGGCACTCTTCGGCGTTGTCGGCCAGAATGTCGATGCCATACAGTGAAGACACAGCCAGCACGGCATAGCGCTCATAGTCCAGTTGGCTTTTGGCGTAGCGTTTTTCTACGACCTTGAGCTTGCGCCGCAAGACTTCGATAATGAAATTCCCTGTACCGCAGGCGGGTTCCAGAAACCGCTAATCAATCCGCTCGGTTTCCTGTTTAACTAAATAGAGCATTGCCGTGACGATGTGTGGGGGAGTCAGCACCTCTCCGTAGTCGGCAACGCGCTGTTTGGATTTAATGTGGGTGTTTAAGTGCATTGTCAGCTCTAGTTTGTCTGCCGGGTGGATAGCTTTACAAGATTGATTATCAACTGGTGGATTATTCTTGCACTGCTTGTTCTAGGTTACTGGTCAGCCCTTCCTCATTCTCCGCTGTCCTGTTGGCATCACTTTGCTGACGGTTATCATAATACAAAAATAATTGTCGGATTTCTGTTGGGCTAAAGTACCCTTGAAAGGAGGGACTAGAGTTGGCATTTAGGCTGGCGTGGTATCATAAAAGCTTTAAGCTGAACGATAAAATTGTCAAATTTATTCTTTGGTTAAGGCCTGTCCATGAGCTTTGCTGCTGAGTCTTCTCGGATCATTCCCACTGAGCTGCGGGATGAGATTTCGCGCTCATACCTTGAGTATGCCATGAGCGTCATTGTCGGGCGCGCCCTTCCCGATGCCCGTGATGGTCTCAAACCAGTACACCGGCGGATTCTCTACGCTATGCACGAGTTGGGACTGACTAGCGATCGCCCCTTCCGCAAATGCGCCCGTGTGGTGGGTGAAGTCCTAGGAAAATATCACCCCCACGGTGATTCGGCGGTTTATGATGCCCTCGTGCGCATGGCGCAGGACTTTTCCATGCGGCACCCCCTCATTGATGGCCATGGCAATTTTGGCTCCATTGACAATGATCCGCCAGCAGCAATGCGTTACACCGAGTGCCGGCTGCAAGCGTTGACCACAGAAGCCCTGCTGCAGGACATCGAGCAGGAAACGGTGGATTTTATTGATAACTTTGATGGTTCCCACCAAGAACCCCTTGTCTTGCCGGCGCGAATTCCCCAGTTGCTCCTCAATGGCACCTCCGGCATTGCCGTGGGCATGGCCACCAACATCCCGCCCCACAATTTGGGGGAACTCGTGGATGGGTTGGTGGCCTTAATCCATAATCCCCAGATCAGCGATCGCGAGCTAATGCGCTACATTCCGGGGCCTGATTTCCCTACGGGCGGACATATTCTAGGTCAGGGGGGTATTGAAGAGGCCTACACCACCGGACGGGGTTCGATGACGCTGCGGGCTGTGGCTACCATTGAGACCCTTGAAGCGTCGGGTCGCCAACCCCGCGAAGCCATTGTTGTTACGCAGTTACCCTACCAAACCAACAAAGCGGCATTGATGGAAAAAATTGCCGAGTTGGTCAACGAGAAAAAAATTGAGGGGATTGCCGATCTGCGCGATGAAAGCGATCGCGATGGCATTCGGGTGGTCATTGAGCTAAAGCGAGAGGCCTATCCACGGGTGGTGCTCAACAATCTCTACAAGCAAACGCCGCTACAGGTAAATTTTGGCGCCAATATGTTGGCGATTGTCAACGGCGAGCCGCAACTGCTGACCCTCAAGCGCAGCTTAGAGGTCTTTCTTAGTTTTCGCGAGGAGACGATTGCCCGCCGTACTCGCTATGCCCTGCGCAGGGCTGAAGAACGAGATCACCTCCTTCAAGGCCTACTGGTGGCCCTGGCAAATCTGGATGCAGTCATTCAACTCATTCGCAGCGCCAGTGACACCACCCTTGCCCGCCAGCAATTGATGCAAACCTATGGCCTCAGTGAAGCCCAAGCCGATGCCATTTTGCAGATGCAACTGCGGCGCCTCACCGCCTTAGAGGCGGAAAAAATTGAGCGCGAGCACGCCGATCTCCAGCGGCAAATTGCTAATTACCGCGATATTTTGGCTAATCGGCAGCGGGTACTGGAGATTATTGAAAAAGAAGTCACAGAACTCAAGGCTAAATTTGCTACCCCTCGGCGATCGCTGATTGTGCAAGCGGATGCTGAAATTAGCGACACTGATTTAATTGCCAACGATAAATCTGTTATTCTTGTTACCCAGCAGGGCTACATCAAGCGGATGCCCGTAGATACCTTTGAAGCTCAAAGCCGCGATGGGCGGGGGCGCAAAGGAGCAGAGATTAAAGACGATGATGCCGTTGAGCACTTCTTTAGCTGTAATGATCACGATTGTATCCTCTTTTTTAGCGATCGCGGTTTAGTCTATGCCTTGCCCGCTTACCAAATTCCCAGCGGCTCGCGCCAAGCACGGGGCACCCCCATTGTCCAACTCCTGCCCATTCCCCGCAGCGAAAAAATTACCTCCGTCATTGCTGTCCAAGAGTTTAGTGAAGATGAGTATCTTGTGATGCTCACCCGCAAGGGATTCATCAAGAAAACAGCGCTGTCGGCCTTTAGTCATATCCGCGCCAACGGCCTGATTGCCATTTCCCTTGAAGAGGGGGATCAACTGCGCTGGGTGCGGCGCACCCGTGAAGAAGACACCATTATCCTTGGCTCGCGGCAGGGCATGGCCATTCATTTTCGTGCCAGTCACGATCAACTGCGCCCCCTTGGACGAGCAACCCGCGGCGTCAAGGCCATGAGTCTGCGGCCGGGGGATGAACTAGTGGGCATGGATATTCTGCCTGCGGCGATCGCCAACCGCCTTGCCATCCCGCCAAAGAAGGAAACAGCAGAAACCGAAGACAGCAATGAAGCCGCCGCCCAAAGCGAAGGCCCTTGGGTACTGGTAATCACCACCAATGGCTACGGCAAGCGGGTACCGGTACAACAGTTTCGGCTGCAAAACCGCGCCGGCATGGGCATTACCGCCACCAAGTTCAAAGCCAAAAGTAACGAGGATCAACTGGCCGCCCTGCGAATTGTCAATGCTGAGGATGAACTCATGATTGTAACCAGCCGCGGCATTATTATTCGTCAGAAGGTGATGGATATTTCCTCCCAGTCGCGATCGGCCACGGGCGTCCGCCTACAACGCCTCGACGAAGAGGATGTGATTGTCACAGCAGCCGTCTTGCCCCCCGGTAGCATCGAGGTGGAGGAAGATTGAGCAACACTGCCTTTCTCACCGGTGCCAGTGGCTTTGTCGGTACCCATGTGGCTCAAGTGCTGGCAGAAAGAGGGTATCGCGTCCGTGCCCTTGTGCGGCAACCGCAGCGGGCAGCCCATCTCAAGGCATGGGATGTGGAATTGGTGCAAGGAGATCTTCGCACCAGTGACCTCGTTTCCTTGATGCAGGGGTGTCAAGTGCTCTTCCACGTTGCAGCCCACTACAGTCTGTGGCGGCGCGATCGCCCCCTCCTCTATGCTGTCAATGTGGAGGGAACACGGCGAATCTTGGCTGCGGCGCGTGAGGCGGGCATTGAGCGCACCGTTTACACCAGTTCCGTGGCCGCCATTGGCGTGGATCCCAGCGGTCAACCCACAACGGAAGCCTACCAAAGCCCTCCTGAAAAGCTGATTGGCGAGTACAAGCGCTCCAAATACTGGGCAGAGCAGGTGGCACAGGAGGCAGTCAGCCAAGGGCAAGATATTGTGATTGTGAATCCCAGTACCCCCATTGGCGCTTGGGATGCCAAACCCACCCCCACTGGGGAAATCATTCTGCGCTTTTTACGAGGACAGATGCCCTTTTATGTGAATACAGGGCTGAATTTAATCCATGTGCGGGATGTGGCAGTTGGTCACCTGTTGGCCTTGGAAAGAGGTAGAACCGGTGAACGCTATATCCTCGGCCACCAAAACCTAACCCTTGCAGACCTTCTCGAGCGCTTGGCCGCCATCACGGGGTTGCCGCGTCCCCGCGGCGAGATTCCCGCTGTAATTCCCTTGGTGATAGCGTGGTTCGATGAGGTAATCCTGGGGGCTTTGGGTAAGCGCCCCGCCATTCCCCTCGATGGGGTGCGCATGGCACAGCAAAAAATGTTTTACGATGCCGCCAAAGCGGTGGCTGAATTGGGGCTGCCGCAGACGCCCATTGAGGAGGCACTCCGTGAAGCCGTGACTTGGTACCGTGAACGGGGCTACTGCCCCTAGGCTTTGCGATATAGTGAGGATTGAAGATTATGAAGTTTAGTTAAGAGCTATGGTGGTTGCGCCCTTTGCCTCTCAGTTGCCCTTTGTGGAAGAGACGCTGCACAGTGGCTATCAAGCCCTGCAATGGGGCAAGAATATTTTTGCGATCGCCCACAAAACCCTGAGTGCACGTCTTTTAAATACCCTCTTTCCCACTGAAGAGCGGACGCAACCCCTTAGCCCTCAGTTGCAAGCGTGGCTCAAGGAACGCTACGCAGCCCTACTCCAGCAGGATTGGCAGGATGCCGCCGCTGGCTGGTATCCCCCCACACTCCTTTTTGATGCCCCTTGGGAAGAGTTTTTGCGCTTTTACCCACTGCTGTGCCTTGATTTACTACAGATGTGGCAGCGGGCGCGATCGCGCCAATTTCAAGAATTTTCTAAGGACGTGCGCCTTGAAGACTATCCGCAGTACTATCGCCAAAACTTCCACTACCAAACCGACGGCTACCTCAGTGAAACCTCCGCCAACCTCTACGATGTCCAAGTGGAGCTGCTCTTTGGCGGTACGGCAGATGCAATGCGGCGGCGTGTGATTGCCCCCATTGGCCAACATTTTGCCGCTCATCCTCCTATGCCACCGCTGCGCATTCTCGATGTTGCCTGTGGGACGGGGCGCACCCTGAAGCAACTGCGCTATGGCTTCCCAGAGGCGGCGCTCTTTGGCATTGATCTGTCGCCCACTTATTTGCGCAAAGCCAATTCTCTACTGGCCACCCAGACGGGAGATCTGCCGCAACTGATTCAAGGGAATGCCGAGAGCCTTCCCTACGTGGACAACTACTTTAGTGCCATCACCTGCGTTTTTCTCTTCCATGAACTGCCTGCTCCAGTGCGCCAAAACGTGATCAATGAATGTGCCCGTGTTCTTCAACCGGGGGGCGTCTTTGTGATCTGTGACTCAATTCAAGCCCTAGATTCCCCAGGGCAGCGGCCGATGATGGAAAACTTTGCCAATCTTTTCCATGAGCCTTTTTACCGCAACTACATCGAGGATGATTTGAATCTCCGTTTAGACAAGGCGGGTCTAGTGGTTAAGGAGATTCAGCACCACTTTATGAGTAAATATTGGGTGGCCGTTAAACCTTCTTAGGCCAACAGTGCCAGTCGGCTACGCTTTGTAACAGTGCCTACCCACTGCGATGGGGGACTGCTAGGCTGAAGGCAATCAATCACAACGTCCTTTCCCTATTGCAGTCTGGAGGGTTAGGCTAAGATGGCAAGCGGAGTTTGTCTCTGGCTTGGCGGAAATCGATCAGGCGCATCAGGCACTGTTGGAAATGTTACAGCAGTTACGCTTGGCGATCCTCGAAGGAGCAACATTTGCGCAAGTGAAGCCCCAGTTACTCGCGTGTGTCACGGAAACGGAACGCCACTTCCAGCACGAAGAAACTCTGAGGGCGGCTGCCACCCATCCCCTCTACCTATCGCGCTGCTCACCAAAATCTGCTGCGGAATTTAAGTTTAGTGCTTGAGGATGTGCAGGGGCATCCCGAAAACCTGACGCCAGAAACTGTTGAGGCGATTGGCGCCCTAGGGGTGCGCCATATTTGCGAAGAGGATCTGCCGATGCTCTACCTGCTTGCCCATCCCGAGGAGCTGGCGCAGCAACAGGCGGCTGAATTGACCGCTGAGAATGTGTTTTAGAAGGGCTAACTGCTGGTTTTGCGATGTTGGATTGCCGTTAGGCCACTGGTTTGCAGCAACTCCCCACTCTCAACCACTGCATAGATCAGCCAGTGATTGCCACAGTTCATGCGGGACTCCACCGTGCACTCCAAGTAGGCAAGGGCATCGAGCAAAATCGGGGCACCACACTCAGCGCTTTTGAGGCCAAGGGTTGCTAACTGTTGTTCACCAAGGCGTTGCGCCTGCTGAAATTGGCGAACGAGGGGACTGCCTTCCTTCAGGATATTCAGGACAAAGCGATCGCCCACCAAGCAGAGGCTTTCTGCCCATTCTTGGGGCAAGGACACGGTCATTCCAGGCGGATGAAACGAGGCTTGGGACACCGACGACACCAAAATAGCCGCTGCTTGTGTGAGGTGAAAACACCCTTCGGGCAGCGTTGTCAGGACACACAGCGAACCCACGACTCGGTTCACCGCTTGTTCAGTGCGATCCACCTGTGCGTCCACAAGACTGGGCGGGCGTACAGTGCGGTTCTTGCGCAATTTTTTCAGGGCTTGGGCAAACTCGTTGGCAGCAATTTGGCATTTTTCGAGATCGCTTGCCGTTGGGGTAAACTTCACCCGCAGTGTTTCAAAGCCAAGGGTATAACCCGCATCGAGGAGTTTTTGCTCAATGTCATCAATGGCCTCCCCGCTCCAGCCATAGGAGCCAAAAACTCCCGCCAGTTTGGTTTTGCTGCCCTCGGCCAAGATGAACCCCAAGGCGGTCTGCACCTGTGTTGGCATGTGCCCCCCTAGGGTGGGGGAGCCAATGATAAAGCCATCGCTGCTGTGGATCAGGGCTTGCATTTCCCCTGGGGGCGTTGTTTCACAGTTTACGGTTTCCACTTGAACGCCAGCTGCTATCAGCCCTTGGGCGATTGCGTTGGCCAGAATTGCCGTATTGCCATAGGCAGAGGCATAGAAAAGCGCCACCTTGGTCTCCTGTTCTGTTTGGGCTTGGCACCAGTCGCGATAGTCCTGAAAAAGGCGGCTACGGCTAAATTTGACTATCGGCCCGTGGGCAGGAGCATAAAGGCGGGGGGGCGGGGTCAGTTCTGCCAGGCGATCCAAAATGCTTTCCACTTGGCGGGTTTGGGCGGCATGGAGGCATTCAAAATAATAGGCGCGGTCCTCATCGAGTTTTTTCCACTGTTCATCGTAGAGACTATCGCCACAGACATGGGCGCCAAAGAGCTTATCTGTGAACACAATTTGATTCTGGGGATCCACAGTGATGAGGCCGTCGGGCCAGCGGGGTGTAGCAGCGGCAATAAATTCCAGATGGCGATCGCCCCCCAACTCCAAGGGTGTTTCCCCGCGGGGAATCCAGAGATTCAACTGTTCGCCAAGGGTGGAGCGCAATGTAACTGCCCCTGCTTTGGAGCAAACGATAATAATCTGGGGCGCTTTTTGCAGTAAAACCTTGACGGTGGCGAGACGATTGGAGTTGACATGACTGAGGATCAGGTACCGCAGTTGACTCAGATGAATGTACTGCTGGAGTTTTTGTAAATAAATCTGGGTAAAGGATTCCCCCGGCGGGTCTAGCAGCGCAGGTTGGAGGGCTTGGATGAGGTAGGAATTGGAGGTGGTTCCCTGTTGACGGCCATACTCGACTTCAAACTTCAGCCGATCCCAGGTGCGCGATCGCAAGACCAAAACCCCCGGTGCAATTTCAGCCACCTGAACATCCCGGGGACGAGTTTCTGTCAGCATTTGACACCTCCTAAATACCTAGTGCTGCGGTACTGCTATCGAACATGTTAAAAGGACACTGCTACCATAACGTAGTTTAGCGACCTAGGGAATTGCGGCGATCAATTTCTATCTTTGATCACGATCTTTTGTTTGCTTATTTTTCTAATAGCAGAATAATTGTATGATTGGCAGTCCAAGAATTGGTTATTTCATACAGGTATTCTCACAAAGCAAAGCTATGATTAACACAGTAAAAAGGAACTTCACCTGCCTCGTCTATGCGATACTTCATTAAATTGAAACTAAGCGAACTATGCCTTCCAATCCTATCAGATCAAAAAAAGTCAGTGTAATTGTTTTTAATCTTTGTTTCTATATTTCTTTTATAAGTAAAATCAATCAATAATTTTAGGATTTGAGGAACAGAGTAGGAGCAGAGCTTTCTCAACCGGGAAAATCTAATACTCTCCTGTATCTGCCAGTAGAGTCTTTCCTAGGGATTGAACCCTCTCAAAACTGTGGTGAACCGCATCCCTCTTGTGTATCCCACATCGTAGAAAAAGGCTGTCATCCCGACCCTTAGCGGGAGCGATCGCAAGCCTGTAATTGCGCTAGGAGCAAAACAATTCGATCTAGTCCTGAGCGTAATTGCAGCGGAGTCGTCCCTGCTTGGTTGAGGACAATACTGAAAACTAAGGGGCGATCCTGTACTGGTTCCACATATCCCGCTAAGGCAACAACACCCCGCAACGTGCCGGTTTTAGCCCAGACCCGATCTTGAGCGGCTGTATTGCGCAACCGCTGACGTAATGTACCCGATCGCCCAGCAAGGGGGAGCGATCGCCACCACAGCGAAGCATGCTCTGTTCGTACCATCTGCTGCAACAGGGTTACCAAGCCATTGGGCGTCAGCCAGTTTTGCCGCGAGAGTCCCGAACCGTCCACCAAAACTGCCCCTTGAACTCCAATTTGCTCTAAGTAGCGTTGGCGATAGCCGGGTTGGGCTGCCTCTAGGGCAGCAAGGAGCATTTCTGCATAGAAATTATCGCTATCCCGGAGGATAGGCAATATCAACTCCCCTAGGGGGCGTGAGGTATGGCGCACCAATACATCGGCTAATGGCTCTGCCGTCTCCACTAGGCGAATCTGCTGCACTTGAATACCCGCTTGAGCAAAGGCACGCTGTACCTGCTGCTGTAGGTAGGGAATTGGCTCACTGAGGGGGATGCGCATTTCTGCCGGCTCACTGCCCCCATGGAGTTGACCACGCACAATGATTTGCTGGCTGCGCACCTCACTTTCGAGAAATTCCGGTTCAGAGGCAGCCACCGTGCGGGTTTCATTCACCACTCGCCAAGGCGGAGGGGCTCCTTGGAGTCGCAGCGCCAAGGCTTGACCCAACTGCTGAGGAACCACTTCTAGGTTGAGGGCGTTTTGATTGAG
>NZ_JARJMS020000074.1:0-4727 GCF_029335995.1 Thermosynechococcus sp. Uc | reverse complement strand
CTGCTCGAGACTCTCCCCGCCACGCGCCCCCCCCAGAAACTCATACCTAACTCACCGCGATCTCAGTGTGCTATGGAAATAGAGATTACTTCTAACCCCAATTCCGTATTTGCTCCCCCTTAACCCCGTCCCTCCCCGTTAAATGCAGTACATGACCACCAACTAGCGACAACCTTCCGCTGTTTGACAAACTCCCCGGCTAGAAGGCCAACGATTCCTACAGCGCTCAAGCCGATGATCTTAGGTTGCTGCGGTGGGTTCTTAAGCCGAGTGCGTATCCACTACTCCTATCTCCACAGGTGTCACTTCCGGGATGCCCTGCCGTAGGTCAGTGTGGTTGGGGCCGACAGTAAAATAACAGAACGGCTCCGCTGTTTGCGCTATCCTTCTCCACCCTGAATGGCGGGGCTTGCTGGGTATCTGGTCAGCAAGACTTCTTTATCCTGTACTGTACCTTAATAAACACAGTGGCTTCCAACTCCAAGGATTCTCAAAGCAGTCGCTGCATTGATATAGTGGTGTTCTACATGTTTCTAAATGTTAACGAGGAAGATGATGGGGTTGTTGGGGATTCGCTTTACCGTAGGGGCTGGTAACTTTGTCCCCTTTTATGGGGTGTTATTGCTGGGGCTTGTGGCTGCTGTGAGCATTGGCCTTGTTGCATGGTACAACTCGAAGCGTCCCCCCGGTTGGGAAAGTGCTGATCGCCCCAGTTTTATCCCCAAGTTAAATCTCGAAGAGTCCGAGGCCAACCCCACCCCTGATGAGACGACAGAGTCGTGAAGCTCTTTCAGATTTTATTACAGACGGCTTGGCCGACGATTCTTGCAGCAGCGATCGCTGGACTTCTCAACGGTGGCAGCACGGCTGCCCTCATTGCCCTGATTAATGCTGCTTTACAGAAAACCCCTGCCCTACAACAGCTCTTGCCTTGGGGATTTATTCTCCTCGGCACATTTCTACTGCTTACTCACTTTAGCTCCCAAGTTCTGCTGGTGCGGGCTGCCCAACAGGCGGTTTATGAAATGCGTCTCCTCCTCAGTCGCCGGATTCTCGCTTCACCCCTACGCCAGTTAGAAGCCATTGGTCATCCCCAACTCCTTGCTACGCTGACAGAAGACGTAGACGCCGTCTCCCGTTCCTTTTCTGTCCTGCCCAATCTTTTTAACGCCATTGCCATTGTCATTGGCTGTCTGATTTACATGGGTTGGTTGTCGCCGCCCCTCTTTTTTGCCCTTGTTGCCTTGATTGCCATTGGTACTGGCAGCTACTTGTTTCTAGCGGGCAGAGCACGAAAATTCCTAGAGCGGGCACGGCAGCAACAGGATCACCTCTTTCAACACTTTCGGACACTGACTGAAGGCAACAAAGAACTCAAGCTCAACCGGCAACGGCGCTTGGCCTTCTTTTATCAAGAGCTAGAACCCACTGCCCAGAAAACACGGCAACAAAACGAACTAGGGTACATGGTCTTTGCCATTGCTGCCAGTTGGGGACAGTTGCTATTGTTTGTAACGATTGGCTTCTTTCTCTTCACGCTGCCCCACTTGCTAGGAGCCACACCAACGGTTCTCTCAGGCTATGTCCTGACGATTATTTATCTGATGCTGCCGATGCAACAGGTGATTGATGCTATTCCTGTTTTTAGTCGTGCCAGCGTTGCCTTAAAAAAAGTGGAATCCCTACAACTAAGTCTTGGAGATCCACGCCAAGACATTGAGGTTCGTGGAGAACTCCCCCCCTTGGGCTGGAAAACCCTCTCACTGCGACAGATTCGCCATCAATACCACAGCAGCCATGAGGACGAACCGGCAACGTTTACCCTAGGGCCTTTAAGTTTGAGCGTGCAGGCTGGTGAACTCCTGTTTATTGTTGGTGGCAATGGCAGTGGTAAATCTACCCTCGCCAAAATTATTACGGGACTCTACGTTCCTGATCAGGGGGAAATTTGGGTGGATGATCACTGTTTGCAGCCTGAAGACTATGAATGGTATCGCCAACACTTTGCCACAGTTTTTAGTGACTTTTATCTTTTTGAGTCACTGTTGGGTATTGAGTCTTCCGAACGTATAGCAGAAGTGCCAAGTTACCTCGAAAAACTGCGCTTGAGCCACAAAGTCCGCTTAGAAGGTAACCGCTTTTCCACGACAGCTCTTTCCCAAGGGGAGCGCAAGCGTTTGGGGTTGTTGATGGCCTATCTGGACGATCGCCCCGCCTATCTGTTTGATGAATGGGCAGCGGATCAAGACCCCCTGTTTCGGGATATTTTTTACCGCCAACTCCTGCCAGAGCTAAAAGCCCAAGGCAAAACGGTCTTTGTCATTAGTCATGACGATCGCTACTTTGATGTAGCCGATCGCTTGATTAAACTAGACTATGGCCAACTGGTGGCAGTCTCTCATCCCTAGGTAAACTGCTGGCTCAGCATCAGGGGATTGTGAACTGTGATTTTCTTTTTGTGGATTGAGATCATTTTTTGATTTCGCAGTTCCCCTAAAAGGCGCGTCACGGTTACCCGTGTTGAGCCAATGGCCTCGGCAATTTCCTGATGGGAAAGTTTCAAATCCACGGTTACGCCGGCACTGGTGGGAATGCCAAAATCACGGCAAAGAATCAGTAAAAAACTCACCAATCGAGATCCCATATCGCGGTGGGCAAGGGTTTCAATCATCATCTCCGTTTGGAGGATGCGCGATGACAACCCTTGAATCATAAACATCAGCAAATCTGGATCTTCGTGCATTGCCTTTTCCACCTGTTCGATGGGAACCGCCAATAGCTCTACATTCGTAAATGCCACCGCATGGTAAAAGCGATCGGAGCGGGTGCCCGTAATCAGGGACAACACGCCAAACACCGTATTTTCTCGCAGCAGTGCCACCGTAATTTCTTCGCCTGCTTCATACACCCGAGAGAGCTTCACTGCGCCCTTGAGGAGAAAATAAACCTTTTCTGCTGGGTCGCCCGGAAAGAAAATGGTTTTCCCACGTTCGTAGGTTTCAGTTGTGGATGGAAACAAGCCACTGGCCATGTGGCGAAAGACGGGTGCCAAGGGTTGATCTTTGTTCATGAGTCGTGTGTCAATCCAAGGTAGTTCAGTGGGCGGCATAGCGATCGCATGGGTGCTATTGGCATTCATATCCCCCCAATAACACAACTCTCTCAACGCCAAGAAATCTCGCTCTGGGTGTAGAGTTCAGCATTGACAGATTAGTAAAACCAATTCAGAGGTATTTTTTTTGTATCATGCCATACTTTTTTTCGAGAGAATTAAGGGCGGACGCAAAAGTAAGTACCCCAACGCTCCCAGTAAGGGCACCACACTCCACCACCGCCACGGCGAATTCTCTATACCCCGCCGCTGCCAATCATCAATGAGAAGGAACGGAAACAATAGCGATAGCAGACAAAAATCAAGGGTCATCACATGGACAAAGCGGCTGGTTTGCCACTGCTGCCAAAAGTCTGCCCAATTGCCTGCAATCAAACCATAACTAAGAAAGCCCACCGCCAATAGACCAATGCCAGTGGCAGTAATCCGTGACTCCCAAAGGCGTACACCTCTATTAATTTCCCCTGTGAAGATTGGTGCCGGCTGGCGCAGAATGAAATAAGGTAATAGGGCAAACGCACCCACGGCAAAACTAAAGACAGCAAATGGCCACGCTAGAAATCGCTGTTCTTGACCATCTACGACCAGTAATGCGGTATAAATCAGTGGCCACACGCCCATAAGATTAAAAAGACTGACAATTAGGGGGTTAATGCCCTGCCAGTCTCCTGTTGCTAGTTGTTGAATCATTACCATTGTCTGCGGTTGATCTGGGGGTGCAAAAGCAAAGCTATAGACAATCAATCCCAGCCAGAGAACCGCAAAGACAATCCGCATACCACCTTTTTCTAAGCTAGAACTGTTTCCGATACCCCTGCTTTTTGCAGTTGTTTCGTGAATTGGGGCAGCACTCGCTGGCACTGGCGAATAAATGCTTCTAGCCAACCTTGCAAATGCTTGAGTTGCTCCTCACTGAGGAATACATCGCGGGTGGACTGGTACGATTGACAAACCACACGAGCTTCATTGGTTACTGTAAAGTCAGCAAACCAACTGCTGTAGGGACGAGTACCCCGCCAATAGTTGGCCACAATCATTTTGCCAAGGTATTTCTGGGCAATATCGCTAACTTTATTAAAGTGTTCTAGCACTTCAGCCAAGGTGAGAGCTTTTGCTGCGGTGCCGTTGGTCTGTTCAAGCTGAGGCAGGGTAATATCTGTCAATTCTTCGTGGACTTGCCCCCCCAGACCCATGATGGCAAAGAGTTTTTGTTCTAAGTTGGCAAGGTAGCAGTTGTAGGTTTGGCCATTGCGGCTGAGGGTTTGGTGCATCCGAACAATTAATTCAACCTCCGCCAACTTGGTTGCTGTCAAGGACTCCAGGCGCGCCAGTTGATCGGCAAAGGCTTGACTGTCATTTTCGGCATTACTCACGGTTAACCCAAGGGATTCAGCTCGCTCTGCAAGCAGGCGGCGAATGTAGTAACGAGTCATGGGTGTGAGCGACATAATCTAAACCTCAAACGCAGCCAAAGTGGAACAGAAGCGGAATATGAACTTTTGTAAACCAATTTAACACGTCTCCTGCCTTCGTTGCAAAATGTAAATGCTCTGGTTATGCAATGAATTTTAAAAGCAGTAGTGACTTGGATTGAGCCACATTCCTCCCTTTGCTA
>NZ_JARJMS020000065.1:0-31421 GCF_029335995.1 Thermosynechococcus sp. Uc | reverse complement strand
CGCTAGAGCAGATTGCTCGTCTGCACCAAGTCATTCGCCAAGTGTTGCAGGAAGGAATTGCAGCGGGTGGTACGACGATTCGCACCTTTGTCACTCCAGAGGGAGTGAATGGTCACTATGGGGGTCAGGCATGGGTTTATGGTCGCAAAGGGGAGGTCTGCCGAATCTGTGGCACAACAATTGAACGGCTGCGCTTGGGCGGACGCTCCAGTCACTATTGCCCCCAGTGTCAGCCACTGTCTTCGGCAATTGGCAAATAAAGGGTGAGAATTTCTCCTGCTTGGCGATCCCGCCGTTGAATCACTTTAGCACCCACCGCCTCAATCAACAGTTTGGCAGCTTCAAAATTTAGACTCAGTTGCCCTGTTGCCGGATGCCAAAGGAGAAAGTGCCCCAAGACGGCAAGATCACTGCGGTATTTGTACTGGGGCGATCGCAATTCTAGCTTTACGTGCTGTCCTGCCCGTTGTACCACTAACTGGAGTTCACTCTCAGGGGCAAGGGTTTGGCTGTAGTACTCGACTAATCCTGTCAACACCTGATCCAAGGACGTTGGATTACTGAGGACAACGGGCAAATCTGATGGACAATCCACCGTGAGTTTAACTTGACGGCGCGCCGCCTGTTTTTGCCAGCGGGTCAAGTTTGTTATAAAGAGTTCCGCCAAGTGGGTTTGGCCAAAAGCAAGGGGGGGCTTAGGGCTAGGACTTGTGAATATTTCTGCAGCATCACTCAGAAGATTAAAGCGGGTGATTTGATCTTGAATCTCTTGACCAATCTTTTGCAGATACTGGTACGTGCGCTGGGGTAAATTCTCTTGCCGTTGTAGCAATTGGATAAAGGTATTGATGGTTGTGAGAGGAGTGCGCACCTCGTGGGCAAGGGCTTGCAGGAGGCTAATGTCAGCAGCGGCCATAGGGGTTGCAGTCACACTCAGGGGGACGGCCTCAGGGTAACTGTACTCCAACAACCATTGCGCAAATTCACTCACCAAGCGATAGCTGGGGGGAACCATAGTCGCACTGGTAAACCATTGATCAATGGGGTGAAGCTCAGTTAAAGGAAGTTGCTGCCGTAGCTGCTGCCAAAAGGCATGAATTTCCTCTGGATCAAAAGAAAAATGCAATCCTCGCTCCCCTTGATAGACCAGCAAAAGATTGACCTCTGGACTCAGCAACAGGCAAAAAGAACTCATTCCCTCCCTCACTGAGGGCAAAAAGGTCATTGCCGGGAAAGCAGGATTGGCGTCTGTGGGGGGCAAGGAGGGGAGCGATCGCCCCTGGGGCATGAGGACATAGGTTTTCAGGTGGGAATCTTTGACAATCGGACTGGGGAAGGAGACTAAAAAGCCATCAATGGGATGCATTACTGCCAATAATTTTTCTAGAGCAGCCACCCCCGCTTGCCACTGCCAAAAGCGATCGCTGGCACGGCGATCATCACCATCGATGGCGGAATGCGAGCGTCCCATAGCAGCCGATACAACGTCCCCAACTGCCTTGACCATAGCCCCAACGTTGGCAATTCGCCTAGGGGTAAAACCGAACTTAGGCGGGGATGATGCCGTACAGATCGTAAACATCGGCAGCGGTAATTTTTACAGGGACAATTGTGCCCAAGGTGGCACTGCCTTTGACATAAACTACACCATCCACATCAGGGGCAAAGCGGGGAGAGCGGCCAATCAATTCCCCCGTTTGCGGATTTTCCTGTTCAATGAGCACAGGCACTGTCTTGCCCACCTCGGCGGCATTTTTGCGCTGAGCAATGGGTTGTTGCAGTTGCATCAGGCAATCGCGCCGCGCCATTTTGATCGCCTCGGGGATCTGATCGGGCAGCTCATAGGCAGCAGTGCCTTCCTCCGCGGAGTAGGTAAAGACCCCCACATGGTCAAACTCATGCCGCTGCACAAACTGGCAGAGATGTTCAAACTGGCTCTCGGTTTCACCGGGGAAACCCACAATAAAGGTCGTGCGCATCACCGCTTCGGGTAAGTCCTGCCGCAGCCGCTCCATCAGGCGATCGTTGACCCCCGCCTGCCAAGGCCGATTCATTGCCCGCAGAATTTCAGGGTGGGAATGTTGCAGCGGCAAGTCTAGATAGGGCAGGATGTTGGGTGTTTCCCGCATCGCTGCAATTACTTCAGGTGTCAGCCCGGTGGGATAGGCATAGTGCAGGCGAATCCAAGGCACGTCCACTTTGCCAAGGGCGCGAATCAGCGTTGCCAGTTGGGGCTGGCCATAAAGATCAATCCCGTAGTTGGTCGTAATTTGGGAAACAAGGATGATTTCTTGTACCCCCTCAGCGGCTAGCTGCTGGGCTTCGTTGACAATGGATTCAATGGAGCGCGATCGCTGGTTGCCCCGCAACTGGGGAATAATACAAAAAGTACAGCGATAGTCACAACCTTCGGCAATGCGCAGATAGGCCACAGGCTCCGGCGTGGTACGGTAGCGAGGAACGGTTTCATCGGCAATGTAGGTGGGGACAGCACTGATTTGCTGCACCCGCTCGCCCCTTTCTACCCGCTCAATTACCTCGACAATGTGGTGATAATCCCCACTGCCAACAACCGCCACTGCCTCAGGAAGCTCCGCCAAGAGTTCCCCTTGAAAGTGCTGTGCCAAACAGCCTGTAATTACAATTTTCTTATTGGCCTCCGCCAGTTCTACTAGGGTGCGCACGGACTCTTCACGGGCGGCTTGGATAAAGCTACAGGTATTGACAATAACGTAGTCGGCTTCGGCTTCATCGGTACCCACGCCATAGCCCGCTGCCGCAAGGAGACCAATCATGTGCTCTGTATCCACGCGGTTTTTATCACAGCCAAGGTGGGCAAAGGCAATTTTCGGTTTTGTTGGGTTGGGCATCTAAACGGGTCAGCACTATCTAACAGTAAGGGGTAATATCTTCACCACACTCGTCGGCCAAATAGGCAAGCGAGCGGAAGCGCAACCCCACTAATTGATCATAAAGGGGATTGAGTTTACAAAGAGGGGGGATATGAACAATCTTGCGACCAAAGAGGATAATGTCGCGCTCAAAGGGGCATTGGGGAGGAATCAGACGGCAGAGAAAACGAGCCACCTTGGCATTTTTGACTTCCAAACCATCAAGCCAGTGGCGCACAGGATCCAATAGGCGCAGCGTTTGTTCATTGCTCTCGTGCTGACCATCGAGAGTATATTTCAGAGATTCAAGGGCATCAATTTCCAGTCCTAGGGCGCGACAGAAGCGTTGCAGTTCAGCCTCTTCCGATTGGGAGTAAACGCCATTGGCAAGTGCCACCATGACGGCTGTGCGCAGGAAATTTTCCGCAAGGGCGCGATCGCCACCAAAGGTTGCCGCCAATTCTTCATCAGTGGCGGGGGCAAAATGCTCAAGATCAATTTCTGGGGCAATTTCCTCACGAATTAGGCCGGCAATGAGTTGTTTCTCTTCAAGATCAAAGTGACCATCGGCACAGGCAATACTCAAGAGTCCCTTAATCCAAATGGCCGTTTGTTCCGGTGTTAGTTCAAGGGTAGATGCCGATGTGGTTGCCATAGAAATTGCCCTGAGGTAACCGCTCATTATGACTGTATTCTAGGTCTTAGCCTTGCGTGCCATCCTGAACCGTGGATAAAATCCTTGCTACAATTAGCGAAGTTTTGTTAAGCAGTGTGTCACGTCCTTGACTGTTTTGCCGTTGCCCTCCACCTGCTCTAGCCCTTGGTATGCCCTTGAGCCCATTTGGCAGGGGGATGCAGTAGCGATCGCTCAAGGATTGCCCCATGATCTTTTAGCACCTGCGTGGCAAATGCTGATTCTAGGGGATGGCTCCCCCACTCGCCACTTACAACTGCTGACCGGTGAAACTACGGAAGTGGATGTGATTGATATGTCTGCTATTGGCCACGCCAGCGATCGCGCCCCGGTACAACTGCAACTGATTCCAGGTCCTCGGCTACGGCGTCAAGTGTGGTTACGAACCGCCTCAGGTCAACGCCTTGCCTATGCCACCTCCTGGTGGGAAGCCGCCCATGTGGATGAGTATTTGCAAAATCGCGCCATGCCCATTTGGACGAACCTTGCCCAGCGCAAAGTGGAGCTTTATCGCGATATTCAGGCGGTATATTTAGGGCACTCTGAAACCCTGGCTGCCGCCTTTGGTGAACCGGGGCCTTTTTGGGGGCGACATTACCTCTTTTGGCACGATCGCCGTCCCATTACCCTCATCTATGAAGTCTTTTCTCCTTACCTCTGCCGTTACCTTGGTCCAATGGGAAGTACAGTCTATTTGGCAAATTCAACTCCAACATTAGCCTAAGGTCGGTGTCTGCGTAACGTTTTGTAAATATAATATGAACAGTTTTTTGTCTCTTTTGGGGACTGCCTTCATCTTCGTCAGTTAGGGTAACGTCATTCATGCGAGTTGCAATTGCCGGTGGTGGCCTAGCGGGCTTAGCTTGTGCCAAGTATCTAGTGGATGCGGGACATACCCCCATCGTCTTTGAGCGTGCCAATGTCCTTGGGGGCTTGGTGGCGGCATGGCAGGATGCCGATGGCGACTGGGTAGAAACGGGCTTACATGCCTTTTTTGGTGCCTACCCCAATATGTTGCAACTCCTTGGGGAATTGGGAATTAGCGATCGCTTGCAATGGAAACGCCATGCCCTGATTTTTAACCAACCAGAAAAGCCGGGGGTGTTCTCGTGGTTTGATGTCCCCGACATTCCTGCTCCCTTTAATGTGCTGCTGTCCATTTTGCGCAACAACGATATGCTGACCTGGGAGCAGAAGTTCCGCTTTGCATTAGGCCTGTGGCCAGCGATCCTTCGCGGTCAAAAATACGTCGAAGCAATGGACAAATACACACTGCTTGAATGGCTACAACGCCAAGGAATTGATGAGCGGGTGAACTCCGATATTTTTATTGCTGCTTCTAAGGCACTGACGTTTCTAAACCCCGATGAAGTCTCAGCAACGATTCCCCTGACGGCGATGAACCGCTTCCTGCGGGAACGCTATGGCTCAAAAATTGCCTTCTTGGATGGAGCCCCCCCCGAACGGTTGTGTCAGCCGATTGTGGATTACGTTACGGCGCGCGGCGGTGAAGTGCACACCAATGTGGCTCTGCGGGAGATTGTTCTCAATGAGGATCTGTCTGTGCGCTCCTTTGTCATGGCCGATTGCGAGGGGCAGCAGCGCTTTGAGGTGACAGCGGATGCCTATGTCTGTGCCCTGTCGGTGGATGCAATTAAATTACTGCTGCCGAAGCCGTGGCAAGACCTGCCCTTTTTCCAGAAACTCAATGGCCTTGAAGGTGTTCCTGTAATCAACGTTCAGATTTGGTTTGATCGCAAATTGCCGACCGTAGATCATCTCCTTTTCTCGCGATCGCCCCTGTTGAGTGTCTATGCCGACATGAGCGAAACCTGCAAGGGCTATGCAGATCCTGACAAGTCAATGCTGGAGCTGGTACTAGCCCCTGCTGCCGAGTGGATTGGCCGCAGCGATGGGGAAATTGTTGAAGCCACCCTTGCTGAACTGGCCAAGCTCTTCCCCAATCACTTGCCAGAACCTGCTAAAGTGCTGAAAACAGCGGTGGTGAAAACCCCGCGCTCAGTCTATAAAGCCACCCCCGGTCGCCAAGCCTTTCGTCCAGATCAGGTCACACCCATTCCCAACTTCTTCCTATCGGGGAGCTATACAATGCAGCCGTACCTTGGGAGTATGGAAGGGGCAGTTCTTTCTGGTAAGCTAACGGCGCAGGCGATCGCGAAGCGGCTCGCAGAGAGCAACGCCCCACAGCCCCCCAAACCCTCTACTCAGACTGTCGCCAATGCTGCAACTGCCTAGAGCCGAGTACGTTCCTCCTCTGATTTCCCTCGACGAAGCCTACGAGTTGTGTCGTCAGGTAACCGCCACCTACGCCAAGACGTTTTACCTCGGCACACTGTTGATGCCCCCCGCCAAGCGCCGTGCCATTTGGGCAATTTACGTCTGGTGTCGGCGCACCGATGAACTGGTGGATGGTCCCCAAGCAGCAACGACAACGATGGCCACTCTCGATGAGTGGGAAGCTCGCCTGGAGGACATTTTTGCCGGTCGCCCCCACGATGGCATGGACTTAGCCCTGACGGCAACGCTGGAACAATACCCCCTCGACATCCAGCCCTTTCGGGACATGATTGCGGGTCAGCGGATGGATCTGCACCGCAGTCGCTATGAAACCTTTGCCGAGTTAGAACTCTACTGCTACCGCGTGGCGGGTACGGTGGGCCTGATGTCCCTTGAGGTCATGGGCGGCAATCCCTATAGCGATCGCCTGTGCTCCCCTTGGGTGGATCCCTATCAGGCCAAAGGCACCCTCAAAGATCAAGCGATTGCCCTCGGCATTGCCAATCAGCTCACCAATATCCTGCGGGATGTGGGAGAAGATATGCGGCGGGGACGAATTTATTTGCCCCTAGAGGATTTAGCTGCTTTTCATTACACCGAGGAAGATTTGCAGCGGGGAGTTATTGACGATCGCTGGCGGGCACTGATGCGCTGGCAAATTCAGCGGGCGCGAGAATTTTATCGGCAAGCAGAGGTGGGTATTACCTACTTAGAGAGGGATGCCCGTTGGCCTGTGTGGTCAGCGTTGATGCTCTATCGCCAAATTCTTGATGTCATCGAAGCCAACGATTACGATGTCTTTAATCGGCGCGCTTTTGTCTCTAGTTGGCGCAAGCTGCTCTCTATTCCCATTTCTTGGTTGAAGGCCAGCTTCTAGTACTATGGCAGATCTCTACGTGGATTGGGATGAGTATCATCGCACCATTGAACGGCTGGCGATCGCCGTCTATGAATCGGGATGGCAGTTCAATCAAATCCTCTGCTTGGCTAAGGGGGGTCTGCGGGTAGGTGACATTCTCAGCCGCTTGTTTAATCAACCCCTTGCAATTTTGGCAGTGTCCTCCTATGGCGGTGTCAATAATCAAGAGCGGGGGCGCATCACCTTTGCGCGGGACTTGACCATGACCACTGCTACCTTGGGCAGCCATGTCCTCTTGGTGGATGATTTAGTCGATTCTGGCCTTTCGTTGAAAAAAACACTGCGGTGGCTGGAGTTGAAATATGGTTTTGCCGTTGAGGAGGTGCGCACGGCAGTCCTGTGGTACAAAGCGGCCTCCTGTATTCGTCCAGATTACTATGTGCATTACCTGCCGGGGAATCCATGGATTCATCAACCCTTTGAACGCTACGAACAACTCACAGCGGCTGACCTTGCTCGAACTCTAACCCCCTGTCCATGATGCCTACTTTTACTCCCCCCTGCCAATGGCAGCGTCGCCACATCCTCTCCCTTCAAGACTTTACGGTGGCAGAGCTAGACATCGTGCTACAAACGGCACGGAGTTTTCAAGAAGTTCTGAATCGTCGCACTAAAAAAGTGCCAACCCTGCAAGCCCGTGTTGTGGCCAATCTTTTTTTTGAAAGTTCAACGCGCACTCGCAATAGTTTTGAGCTGGCAGCTAAACGGCTTTCTGCCGATATTCTCAATTTCTCTGCCGGCACTTCTGCGCTCAATAAAGGGGAAACTATTCTCGATACCGCTAAGACCCTGTGGGCGATGGGGGCAGAGTTCATGGTGATTCGCCATCAGCAGTCGGGAGTGCCCCAGACCATTGCAGCGGAAATGGATCGTCTTGGCGGTCAAGTGGCCGTTCTCAATGCCGGTGATGGCTTGCATGAGCATCCCTCTCAGGCGCTGCTTGATCTGTTTACCCTTTGCCAACTTTACGATCCACATCAGCCCTGCTGTGCCCTGTTGCAGGGAAAGAAAATTGCCATTGTCGGGGATATTCGTCATTCCCGCGTGGCGCGATCCAACCTCTACAGCCTCAAGACCGCTGGTGCCGATGTGCACTTAGCTGGTCCTCCCACCCTACTGCCGCCAGAATTTGCAGAGTATGGGGCAACTCTCCACTGGACGCTGGAACCGGCTCTTGCCGATGCTGATATTGTCATGACACTGCGGCTGCAACGGGAACGCATGGATCAACACTTGATCCCTAGTTTACGCGAGTACCATCAGCAGTTTGGCATTACCCATGAGCGGCTGCGCCTGTGTAAACCCAATGTGCGCGTGATGCATCCAGGGCCGGTGAATCGCGGCGTGGAATTGAGTTCGGCACTGCTGGATGATTGCCAATTGAGCCTTGTGAATCAACAGGTAACCAGTGGGGTGGCGGTGCGGATGGCCTTGCTGTACTTAATGGGAACGTACCATGGAGTAAAGGAATGATTAGGGTGACGTTTCTGCCGGATCAGGTCTCTATTGAAGCCGAAGCGGGTGAAAGTTGGTTGAGCGTGGCTGAGCGAGCCGGCGTAGAGATTCCCACGGGGTGTCGTATGGGGAGTTGCGGCGCCTGTACGGTGGAATTGGAGAATGGCGAAGAAATTCGCACCTGTATCTCTACAATTGCCGGCGATCGCAAAGATTGCACCCACATTACGGCCTATGTGTTTCGCGATCCCACTTGGTAACTTAAAGGAAGATTGGGCAGCGGTCACTGCCCAATGAGAAAGCGCCACCTAAACTCAACCGCAGGAGATAGTTGGCAAAACTGATATTGATCGCATTCCCAAATAAGTAACTGGATCTCCTACAAGGGTCAGGAACCCAGCACTATTGGAGACAATGACCATCAAGATGATCAGGGGTACAAAGGCCACCCCCACTTCAGCTGCCATGGGAGGCAACAGGGGAGCAAGAAGCAGGACAGTTGTGGCATTGGGTAGCACAGCACAGATGGGAGTTGTGAGAGCAACGATCCCCAACAGCAAACGTTTTCCCTGACCCCTTGCCAAGATCACCATTTGGGTTGCCAGATAGTCAAACACTTTAGTAAAGACAAGGAGAATCGCTCCTAAAAAGACAGCAATAGTGACGTTGATCCACTCAGTCATGAGCAGGAGGATCACGCCTAGGAAAATCGTGCCAGCAGCGAATGGATGCCAGTGTTCAATTAGCATTAGCACTAGGCTACGATGCAGCGGTATCTCTTCTGCGCCGAAAATACGCCCCGAATTCGTGTTCTGCTGCTGCAAGCTGCCAAGGCTCAGATTAGGCAAAAGAAAATAATTGGTTTCTCAACTTAGCATAGGCCTGTTGGATAATTCAAAAGACATTATTCTATGAGGCAAATAGAAGATCTCAATGAACAATTTCCCAGACTGTTGCTCTTGGGTGAGATGTGTCAAAATGTTTCCTGTGTTAATTTAACAGCGGCATAACCTTGCAAACTCCTACAGCGATCGCCCTTGGCAATTTTGACGGTGTCCATCGAGGGCATCAAGAGGTAATCCGCACCCTTGTTGCCGCAGCCCCTCCAGAGTGTTCCCGTTCGGTGATTACCTTTTCACCCCATCCACAGGCGTTTTTCACAGGGGAGAAGCGCCTTCTCCTGACCCCTGAGGCAGAAAAATCTGCGCTCCTGAAGCAGTATGGCATTGAGCAAGTGATTGTCTTGCCCTTTACCCATGCCTTGGCTCAACTGTCGCCGCTGGAGTTTGTGGAGCAAATTTTGGTGCAGCAGTTGCAGGTGAAGGTGTTGAGTGTGGGGTTTAATTTTGGCTTTGGGCGCGGGCGATCGGGCACAGCCGAGGATTTGCGCACCCTCTGTGCTGCCTTTGGCATTCCGGTGCATATTGTGCCCCCCTATTGTCGGGGGAGCGATCGCGTGAGTAGCTCAGCGGTGCGAGCAGCCCTCGCGGAGGGGAATGTGAGCCTAGCACGGGAGCTATTGGGACGCCCCTATAGGTTGACGGGGACGGTTATTCAAGGGGAACAGTTGGGGCGCCAGTTGGGGTTTCCCACCGCCAATTTAGCCATTGACAAAGAAAAATTATTGCCTCGCCATGGGGTCTATGCCTGCCGCGTAACAGGTGCAGCATTTGCTGGCGAGCAATTAGGGGTGGTAAATATTGGTATGCGACCCACGGTAACAGGCCGGCAGGTGACAACGGAGGTGCATCTATTGAATTGGCAGGGAAATCTCTACAATCAAGAAATTACGCTCCACCTAGAGGCCTTTATTCGCCCAGAGGTGAAATTTTCCAGTTTGGCTGCCCTACAGGCGCAAATTGCTGCCGATTGCCAAGTAGCCACTAGTCTCTTCAAACAAGTTGTCTCCTATGCGTGAACCTCTCCAGCGACTGGTAACGAACCTTGGCCAAGTCATGGTGGGTAAAGAAGCCGCCATTGAACTCCTGTTGGTGGGGTTGCTGGCAGGGGGTCATGTCCTGTTGGAGGATGTGCCAGGGGTGGGGAAAACGCTCTTGGCCAAGGCTTTGGCGCGATCGCTAGGGGGTACCTTTCAGCGCATCCAAGCCACGCCTGATTTACTGCCTACTGACTTATCGGGCACGAATATCTGGAACCCTAAAACAGCAGAGTTTGAGTTTCGCCCCGGCCCTGTCTTTTGCAATATCCTCCTGGCGGATGAAATTAACCGTGCTACACCGCGGACTCAATCGGCACTCCTAGAGGTAATGGAAGAATACCAAGTCACCATTGATGGCGTCACCTACCCCCTACCACAGCCCTTTTTTGTGATTGCCACGCAGAACCCCGTGGAGTACCAAGGCACATTTCCCCTGCCTGAAGCACAGTTGGATCGCTTTGCCCTGTGTTTTAGTTTGGGCTACCCCAGCGAGGAAGAGGAGCTGCAGATGCTGCAACGGGTGCAGGGGGGCTTGGAGGTCAATCAATTGGAACCCTGCCTAAGCTTGGCGGAAATCCACCAGTTGCGGCAGCAGGTGTTACAGGTACGGGTGGAACTTCCTTTGCAAAAGTATATTCTTGCCCTTGTGCGGGCGAGCCGTGAGAGCGATCGCATTACGCTGGGGGTGAGTCCGCGGGGAACAGTCATGCTCCAGCGCACAGCTCAAGCCTTGGCATTTCTCAATGGCCGCGACTACGTTCTGCCCGATGATGTAAAGCAATTGGCTCCCCATGTATTGACCCATCGCCTAATTACAGCAGCGGGGCGCTCAGGCCGTGCCTGTGTAGCAGAACTATTGGAAACGGTGGCAGTTCCCTAGGGAGAGTTAGCGCGACTGTTCTCTTTGCACCTCTGTGCGATCGCCCTCGTAACCATCAAAGGATTTAGCTCATCGGCAGGAAACTCCGCGCTCTTCCGAAGGGAAATCTTGCTGCTCAACGTACTGCTTCAAGACGGAGACGGTGACCGCTCCACCACTGGCGATAAAGTAGGACTCATCCCAAAGTACCGACTTGCCATAGAACTTGTTCACCCACAACCTACGACTAGAGACAGACTTCAGGTGGTGAATGAATTGCGGCGATATTTTGGGGTCAAAAAAGTGAGCCTAGGGCATCGGCTCACTATAAAATGCGCAGATCGAAAGACTGGAAAAGCCCGCCTTCTCCGCAAAGCTTGAGGGTTGGGAGTATGTCACGAACTTGTGCAATACAGCTGTTTGCAACTCAGGCTAAGATAGTGGATAAAAGTTAATCTCAGTCTCAGGTGTTCCCATGAGTGCTAATCGTGAGCACCATTTACTCAACATTGAGGATGAAACGGGTAAGCGCACGATCCCTTTAGATGCGGCAACCTACTCTATTGGTCGCGATGTTACGAATGCAATCGTCATTCATGGTCGCGGTGTCTCACGGCAACATGCCCTGCTGCTGCGAATTCCTTCCCCCAATGGCTATCGCTATCGCGTGGTGGATGGCAATGCCGATGGTAAACCTAGTGCCAATGGCATCCTCGTCAATGGCCAGCGCGTGCAAAGACACGAGTTAAATGATGGAGATGAGATTAACTTTGGTGGATCGGTCAAGGCGTACTATACCACTGTGTCAATGGGGGATGCCGAATTTACCAAGTATTTGCAGAGTGTCAACTACCACAGCATTAAGGCGGTGCCCCTGACCTCAACAATTACCCAAGCAGAGGAAGAACTGAGCCATCAGCAGCCACCCCACGAAACGCAACTGAATCTTCCACCCCCGAAACCGGAAGCGGTGAGTCCAGAACCCGTGCCAGTGGCAAAATCCTCTCCCCCTTTGCTGCTAATCATTGGCGGCATTGTTCTGATTCTTTTGGTTGCAGGGGTCAGCGTTGTGATGATAAACCCATCTCCTGAACCTCAACCGCAGCCACCTGCTCAAATGCAGTGATGACTTCTTCTCAGCAGATAGCTGCTGCTTTGACACCACTTTGGCGGCCTCGACCGACAGCGGACGGTTCCTTGACATTTTTTTCTCCAGAGTTTGGCGAAACTTTCCATAGCCTTGAGGGAGCGCGCCAAGAAGCCTTTGAGAAGTTCGCGATCGCCACTGCTCTGCCGACCAAAGCCCAAGCCCCTCATTTGCAGCTTTTGGATATCTGCTATGGCTTGGGCTACAATACCGCCGCGGCCTTAGAAGTTATCTGGCACCACAATCCTGCCTGTCAGGTCACTGTTGTCGGCTTAGAGCTAGACCTGCGCGTTCCCCAAGCGGCATTGGCAGTGATGCCCCCTTGGTCAGGGTCGGTTCAAGCCATTCTTGAAGGATTAGCTCAACGGCAGCAGGTAACTAAGCCGCAGTGTGAGGCCCACTTATTAATCGGCGATGCCCGCCAAACTATCCAAGACCTTGTTCGCCAAGGATTTCAAGCGGACGCGATTTTTCTTGATCCCTTTTCACCGCAGCGCTGTCCGCAATTGTGGACAGTGGAGTTTCTCAACTTAGTTGCTCAGTGTCTGGCACCAGAGGGATATTTGGCCACCTATTCGCGGGCTGCGGCAGTTCGTTCAGCCCTTCGGGAAGCCGGTTTGCACATCGGGACAATCCCTATTGAGACACCGCGACCCAGAAAGGAGTGGGCGCAAGGAACAGTAGCTCGCTGGCAAGCGGCGCAGCTTATTCCCCTTTCGCCGATGGAGCAGGAACATTTGCAAACCCGCGCCGGAATTCCCTACCGCGATCCGCATCTGCAAGACAGTGCCCCAATGATTCGAGCGCGCCGCCAAGCCGAGCAACAGGCCTCTCGCCGTGAATCCACAAGCCGCTGGCGACACCGCTGGGGCATTACTTAGGCGGAGTATAGGCCACTTTGAGACTCCACAGCAGTAGTCCTAGGGTCAGCACAGCAATGAGCGCCCCCCACAGCCAATAGGGGAACCAGAGGTACTGCTGTAAAAGACCTGTGTCGGAAAGCTGTTTCCCCGCAATGGCGTAGGTAAAGAGGTAGCCCACCTGCTGGAAGGTGCTAATACAGGCCTGCACGCCAAGGAACTGAATGGAAAGACCTTTGAGCCAGTGATTCCCGCGATAGGCCACCAGTAGGATGGCAAGGCCTACCCCTGTCATGAAGACAATACCAAAGAGCGATCGCACCCATAGGAACACTGAGGCCAAGATAACAATGCCAAGTGCCTTTAGACAAATGGCGGTGGCACGCGGAGAGCGGCTGGCCAAAATAAAAATGCTGCCGGCGATCGCTGGCCCAAGTGGTCCACCTAGGGCAACCAAGCCATGTCCCAAACGCCCCAGCAGCACCTCACCCCCATAGCGGGCAAACCCGGAGCCACTGGGATCAATGACCAATTCTTGAAAGTAGCCCCCCAGGAGAACCGCTGTGAGGCCATGACCCATCTCGTGGAACCATGTGGCCAAAATGGTAAAGGGGTACAGCAAATAGTTTCCCAAGGGAAGCTGCCAAAGAAGAATCGTAACGAGGGCAGCGATCGCCAACAGGAGTGCCGAGCGGGGTTTCTCATTCGCTGAAACATCCAGTGGGGTGGACTTGGGGTCTGGACGAAGGCCAAACATACTTCCCCTGGAGTTGGTTAGCGCTTTGGTGCCAAAAACATAATCATATTGCGCCCCTCCTGCTTCGGTGCCTGCTGCACTTCGGCCACCGCTTGAAGGTCATTGGCCATGCGGTTAAGAAGTTCCTCGGCTAGGTGGGAGTGTTGAATTTCCCGCCCCCGGAACGTCACCGTTGCTTTGACTTTATCTCCTGCTTTTAGGAACCGCTCAGCGCGATGAATGCACACATTGTAGTCGTGTTCCTCAATTTTGTAGCGCATCTTCACCTCTTTAACGTCCGAGGTGTGCTGCTTTTTGCGCGCTTCACGAGCCTTCTTTTCCTGTTCAAAGCGAAACTTGCCGTAGTCAATAATTTTGCAAACGGGTGGATCCGCTTTGTCACTCACAAGCACAAGGTCAAGTTCCCTTTCGCGGGCGATCGCGATCGCCTCTTGGGACGACATAATCCCCAATTGGGAACCATCACTATCCACCACACGCACCCGCGGGAAACGGATGCGTTCATTAATCATCGGTTGTTCTTGCTGTGTTTTCTTGGTAAGAGCCACTGGTACCTGTACTGTCGTTGATAAAGGTTGGTGCAAGGACTGTCTTAGCCTCAAGGTGAGCTGGCAATGACCCCCTGCCCCTTGCTCTACATCTTAGCGGAGGATTGCCGATAGGAATTATTCTCTATTCACCAAGAATAAATGGCAACCGATTGTTAAAGTAGCAGTTGCCATAGGCATCTGTAGGCTAGACTGAGGATGTTTATTGCCTGCTCTGGGTCACTTTTAAGATTCTGAAATATGCTGCAACGGCAACTGTTTACAGGGTTTGTCCTAGGAAGTCTTTACTTCCTCGCTACCGCCTGTGGCCAACCAAGGACAACGGCTCCTCCGCCCCTAGCACGGGTGAAACTTGCTGCGGTGCAAACAGAACCCCTAGCTCAAACAGCTGTTTATAACGCCTCTTTACAGTCCCGCGAGTCCATTACCCTACACCCCCAAGTCTCTGGTCGCATTGCCCAGATCAATGTCCAAAGTGGTCAGTTTGTCCGCCAAGGCCAGCCCCTCATTCTCATTGATCCGGCAGAACAGCAAGCGGTTGTCGCCAGCAATCTAGCTGCCATTCAATCTGCTCAAGCAAACGTGGAGAATGCCCGCTCCATCCTACGCGCCCTTGAAGCCCAACGCCGTGCTAATCTAGCCACATTGGAGTTCAATCGGATTCAAGCGGAACGCTATGCCGCCCTTTTTGAAGAGGGGGCTATTGCCAAAGAGCAAGCGCAATCTTTCATTACCAGCTTTCGCACCGCCCAGGCAGCTCTCCAGCAAACAGAAGCTGACATTCGTGCCCAGCAAGCCACTGTTGACCGCTTAGAAAAGGCTCTCTTGGCTGCCCAGGCAAACGCTCAACAGCAGTTTGTTGTCCTGAACTGGTTTCAGGTGCGTGCCCCCTTCAGCGGTGTTGTCGGCAATATTCCTCCTAAAGTCGGTGATTTTGTTACCCCTCAAACTGACCTCCTTGCCCTCACCTCAAATCAACCCCTAGAGGTCAATATTCAAGTGCCGATTGAGCAAGTCCCTCGCATTCGCATGGGAACGCCGGTGGAATTACTGGACATAAATGGCAAAGTCATCGGCACAAGTTCGGTCTTTTTTATTGCCCCTAACACAACAAATGCTACCCAAACGATCTTAATAAAAGCGCTGTATAGCAATACTCAGAACAACCTACGAGCTGATCAACAAATTCAAGCCCGCATCATATTAGATCAGCGGCCGGGAATTCTTGTACCGACCACAGCCGTCTCCAATCTTGCGGGACAAAACTTTGTCTTTGTGGCTGAAAAAGATGCAGAGGGCAACATGATTGCCAAGCAAAAAGCCATTCAATTGGGAGTAATCCAAGGAAACAACTATCAAGTGTTCCAAGGTCTCCAACCAGGAGAGAAGATTATTGTTTCGGGCATTCAACGTTTGCGCGATGGTATGCCCATTATCCCTGAGTCTTAAAAAGCATGATTAGCAATTTCTTTATTAAGCGACCGGTTTTTGCAACTGTTTGCTCTCTACTAATTATTTTGGTGGGCGCAATTGCGCTGCCAACACTGCCCATTGAGTATTATCCCGACGTTACACCGCCAACAATTCAGGTGTCTGCCAACTATGCAGGTGCCAACGCCGAAACTGTTGAAACGAATGTCACCACAATCTTAGAAACTCAAATTAACGGCGTGGAAGGGATGGATTACATTGACTCCACAAGCAACAGCTTTGGCAACAGCAATATCAAGATCACATTCACTGAGGGCTACGACGAAAACATTGCTGCGGTGGATGTGAATAACTTAGTGGCATCGGTCACCTCCCAACTCCCCCCAGAGGTGATTAACACTGGGGTGAATGTCAGCAAATCCACAAACCAGATTGTTGTCGCCTTAGCCCTGTACCCGGAGGAGGGGTATGACTACGACCCCACATTCATCAGTAACTACGCAACCCTCTATGTGGTACAACCTCTGCAACGCCTGAACGGGGTAGGGCAAGTTCAGGTCTTTGGTCAGCGCACCTATGCCATGCGGATTTGGCTAGATCCCAATCGCTTAGCTAGTCGCGGTCTCACGGCTCAGGATGTGGTGCGTGCCCTCTCCGATCAAAATGTCCAAGTGGGAGCCGGGATTATTGGCGCACCCCCAGCCCCAGAGGGACAGGAGTTTCAAATTTCCATTCAAGCCCAAAGTCGCTTGGCCTCAGAAGAAGAGTTTGCCGACATTATTATTCAACGCGGCGAAGATGGCTCCGTGATTCGCATTCGCGATGTTGGTCGCGCGGAGCTGGGGGCACAAAACTACAACACCAACTTTCAGTTTGATGGCCGCAATGCTGTTGGACTGGGTATCTATCAACTCAGCGGTGCCAACGCCCTCGATGTTGCCCGCGCTGTTGAAGCAGAAATGGCTGTTTTAGCGGAGAAATTTCCCCCCGGCCTGAAATGGAGTGTGGGATTTAGCACCACGGATGCGGTGCAGGAGTCGATCAAGGAGGTGGTCATTACGCTGATTGTGGCCATCATCCTTGTGATTGCGGTGATCTTTTTATTCTTGCAAGATTGGCGCGCCACGATTATTCCATCGGTAACGATTCCTGTCTCCTTGGTGGGTACTTTTGCCTTTATGAAAGCCTTTGGCTTCTCAATTAACAGTTTGACGATGTTTGGCTTGGTACTGGCGACGGGGCTAGTAGTGGATGATGCGATTGTGGTTGTGGAAAATGTCACCCGTCTCATGGAAGATGAGGGCATGACCCCCCAAGCAGCCGCGAGTCGCTCGATGGAGGAAGTGACAGGGGCATTGATTGCCACATCGTTGGTGATGATGGCGGTCTTTATCCCCGTCGCCTTTTTTCCAGGAGTGACTGGGCGGCTCTATCAGCAGTTTGCTTTGACAATTGTCTTTGCGATCGCTCTTTCTACGTTTAATGCTTTAACCCTCTCTCCCCCTTTGTGCGCCCTGCTCCTACGGCAAGAACGCCCGCCGATGGCGAACTTTATCTTATTTCGCTGGCTTAACCGCCTCATTGATACGATGCGGCAGGGCTATGAACGAAACTTGAATGTGATCGTGCGACTAAAATACTGGGTGCTGGCGGGCTTTGTGGCACTGCTGGGAGTGACCTATTGGCTGTTTCAGATCGTTCCCGGTGGCTTTGTCCCCCAAGAAGATCAGGGCTATTTTGTCACCCTCGTACAATCGCCCCAAGGGGTCTCCCTAGAGTACACAAGTGATATTGTCTTTAAATCAGCAGACGCGATCGCCCAAAATCCAGCGGTTGAACATACCTTTGCCATTGGCGGCTTTAGTTTCTTCGGCACGGGTTCAGATAAAGGAATTATCTTTACGAGTCTCAAGCCTTGGTCACAGCGGCCAACCCTTGATCAATTGCTGCCCCAGTTTCAGAGGGCGGTAGCGGGTGAACTTGGAGCAGTGGTGTTTGTATCCAATGTGCCGACCATTAACCTTGGTGGCAGTGGCCTTGGTGGCTTTGATATGCAGGTGATGGATCAGCAGAATCTAGGCCTTGAAGCCCTTGCAAGTGCGGTTAACGAACTGATCCTCAAAGCCAATACAACTCCCGGCTTTGTCTCAGTGAATACCCCCTTTGCCATTAACGCCCCTCAATTGAATGTAACGGTAGATCGCACCCGCGCCCTTGCCTTGGGAATTCCCCTCAAGGATATTTTCAATGCCATGCAGATTTACTTGGGGTCGTTATACGTCAACCAATTCACGATTTTTGCCCGTAGTTACCAAGTGATTGTGCAGGCGGATAAGCAATTTCGCTCGAATCCCGATGACATCAACCGCATCTATGTGCGCTCAGAGCAAAATGCCCTGATTCCCCTCAGTAACCTCGTAACGATTGCACAGGTCTCGGCGCCGCCTATTATTTATCACCATAACTTGTTCCGTTCGGCGCAGATCACCGGCCAAAATGTGCCGCCCCTTAGTGAGAGTCAAGCAATGATGACAATGGCAGCCTTGGCTCAGAAGGTTCTCCCCAATGGCATTGGCTATAGCTGGACGGGGTTATCCCTAGAGTCCACCCGCTCTGCAGGACAGGCACCCTTGATTTTTGGTCTTGGTTTGGTGTTTGTGTTCCTTGTGCTCTCGGCACAGTATGAAAGCTACATTGACCCCTTGATCATTATTCTTTCGGTGCCTTTGGCGATCATGGGAGCCTTGCTAGCACAGTGGTTGCGGGGGCTGAATAATGACGTATTCTGCCAAATTGGCCTAGTGATGCTTATTGGCCTTGCCAGTAAGAATGCGATTTTAATTGTGGAGTTTGCCAACCAAATTCGCGACAGCAAGGGCACGTCCATTGTCAAGTCAGTCATTAACGCAGCTGAAGAACGCCTCCGTCCCATTTTGATGACGGCCATCTCCTTTATTTTGGGCATCTTCCCACTGGTCATTGCTACGGGTGCAGGGGCAAAATCCCGTCACTCCTTGGGAACAAGTGTCACAGGCGGCATGCTTGCGGCCACATTTTTAAGCTTCTTTGTGGTGCCCATCATTTACATCCTCATTAAGGAATTGGTGGCGCGACTGACTAAGGAGAAACTTGAGGAAGCAACACCAACGGAGTCTTAAGTTGCTTTACGATTCGCAAAACTCTTGTATTGTGGGGAATGATCCTTTGGCTTGTTCGTGCTCATGCCCAAACAACTGGATTTGCTGACCGCTGGACAGGTGATTCCTACGCCACTTCACAGTGAAATGCAACGCTCCTATCTGGAGTACGCCATGAGTGTGATTGTGGGGCGGGCACTTCCAGACGTGCGGGATGGCCTCAAACCCGTGCATCGGCGGATTCTTTATGCGATGTATGAGCTGGGGCTGACGCCCGATCGCCCCTTTCGCAAGTGTGCGCGGGTGGTGGGGGATGTACTGGGGAAGTATCACCCCCACGGAGATCAGGCGGTCTATGAGGCCTTGGTACGCTTGGTGCAGCCCTTTAGCAGTCGCTACCCGCTGTTGGCGGGGCAGGGCAATTTTGGCTCTGTGGATGATGATCCAGCGGCGGCAATGCGCTACACAGAAACGCGCTTAGCCGCGATCGCCCAGCGCACACTCTTGACCAATATCAACGACGCCATCGTGGAGTTTGTCCCCAACTTTGACAGCTCCCAAGCGGAGCCGTTGGTTTTGCCGGCACAACTGCCAATTCTCCTATTAAATGGCTCAACGGGGATTGCCGTGGGCATGGCCACGAATATCCCCCCTCACAATCTAGGGGAAGTGGTGGAGGCTCTGATTGCCCTGATTGACCGCCCCCATCTCTCTTTGGAGGAACTGCTCACTCACCTGCCGGGACCAGACTTCCCTACAGGGGGGGTAATTGTGGATGGGGCAGAACTGCGACGCGCCTACGCCACGGGTCGAGGGACGATTACCCTGCGGGGGGTGGCTCAGCTTGAGGATATTCAGCCCAGCCGGGGTCGCCACCGTCGCCAAGCAATTGTGGTGACGGAGTTGCCCTATCAGGTGAATAAAGCGGCATGGATTGAGAAAGTGGCAGATTTAGTGAATCAAGGCCGCCTGGAGGGCATTGCCGATCTGCGGGATGAAAGCGATCGCGAGGGGCTGCGGGTGGTGATTGAACTAAAGCGGGAGGCTGCGGCAGCGCAATTATTGGAACAGCTCTACCGCCTGACACCACTGCAGGTCACCTACGGCATCAACTTAATGGCACTGGTGGGCAATCAACCCCGCCAACTCTCCCTCAAGGAGATTCTCAGCGAGTTTCTTCACTTCCGTGAACAGACGCTGCTGCGCCAGTATCGCTATGATCTCGAAGCTGCTCAAGTCCGCCAGCATGTGGTGAGTGGACTCTTAATCGGCCTCAGTGCTGTGGATCAGGTGATTGAGATTTTGCGATCAGCAGCGGATGGCAGTACTGCCCAGCGGGAATTGATGGCGCGCTTGGGCTTGAGCGATCGCCAAGCCAGTGCTCTGATTGCCATGCCTCTACGCCGCCTCACCCAGCAGGAGCGCCAAGAACTGGAACGGGAACAGGCGGAGTTGCAGGCGCGGATTGCCCAGTTGGCAACCTTGATGAGTGAGCGTCCAGAGCGCCTCAAAGCCCTAAAGAAAGAACTGCGCCAGTTAAAGAAAGAGTTTGCTGACCCCCGCCGCACCCAAATTCTCACGGAAGTGCCGTCAGTAGAAAACAATAACTGTGACGAGGCTCCCCTATGGGTAGAAGTCAATCATCGCGGCTATGGGCGCTGTCTGCTCCAGCCCAGTCGGAGTAGTATTCCAGTCCAAACATGGTGGCCGTGGTCAGAGCCATTGCCCTTGGCATTCTCGGTGCAGGCCAGAGATCGCCTCTGGGTGTTTAGCGAAAGCGGCAAAGTCTATCCGCTGCCAGTGGAGCGACTACCTGTTACCAGCCGCAGCGATCGCGGTCAACCCCTCCTGACCCTTTTGGCGGAGTCCGCTCAAGGAGAGACCCTTTTAACCGTTCTTCGCGATCAACCCACAGCAGAGAAGCTGATTCTGCTGACGCGCCAAGGCCGAATTAAGGTCATTCCAATCTCAGATCTTCAAGCCCTGCGCGGGCGCGGTCTCCAACTCACAAAACTCAAAGCGGGGGATGCCCTCGGTTGGGTTCTGCCTGCGGACACAGATCATTTGGTGTTCGCCACTTCACGGGGGCGGGTCTTTCACTTTTTTATCCCTGACATTCCAGTTTTGGGACGGCTGAATCAAGGTCAAGTGGCGGTGCGCCTCGGTGTGCAGGAGACATTGGTGGGGGCGATCGCCCTCTCGGAACAGGAGTCTCTTCTCCTTGTCACCCGCTCAGGTTTGGGCAAGCGACTGCCCCTGTCCCTCATTGAAGTCACTCCCCTCGGCCATTTGGGACAGTTGGCAATGCCCCTAGGACAAAAACAGGATGGCTTGGCGGGACTTGGCCGTGGCGGTAGCCCCTTGGCACTGGTGACAACCCAAGCGCGGGCATGGATCACAAATGGCGCCGACGTGCCCCTCCTTAATAAGGAGGCGATGGGGGTGGCGATCGCTCCCCTTGAGGAGGGGGAACAGATTCAAGCGGTGGTGCCGTTGGCCTGACCCACTCCAGCCACTGACCGCAGACCCGCAGGTGGCAGCCCCGCGACAGCGTTGAGGTTTGCTGACCGTTACCTGCCGCGATCAGGGAACGCACTTCTTCAACCACCCCAAAGTTAACCCCCCCTTGGAGGTGGCGACAGAGGAAGTGGTAAATCAGGCGGCGCTGCAGGGCAAGGGGCAATTCCCGGAGACGCAACCGGTTCAAAGCGGGGGGATGCTCACGGATCACTGCGGGGGCAAGACGAGCAACCTCAGCCTCGAAATAGGCGCGATCGCTAGCCAGCAGTTCAGCGGTTTGGGCAAGCACCTGTTCCACACGGGCATTGAAGTGCGCTTGTAAATAGGGGATTAACTCCAAACGCAGCCGATTGCGGCGATAATCCAAACTCTGGTTCGTTTCATCCTGCCAGAGGGGCAACTGATGTTCTCGGCAAAAGGCAGCCGTCTCCGCTCGCGTCATCCCTAGGAGCGGCCGCACTAGCTGCACTGCCCCCAGAGAGCGGCAGGGCAAAAGAGTGGCTAAACCATCGGGACTGGCGCCGCGCAATAGATGCAGCAACAGACTTTCAGCGCGATCGCTTTGGGTGTGGGCTGTCACCACATGGGTGCACCTCAAGGCCTTGGCCACCGTTTCAAAGACTTGGTAGCGCCATGAACGGGCTGCTGCCTCAGTTTTCGGCATCTCCGGAGCACGTACTACCTCACAGGGCAGGTGCCATCGCTGCGCTAGCTCTTGGACAAAAGCGGCATTGGCAGCACTATCGGTGCGCCAGCGGTGATCACAATGGACAACAGCCAAGCTCCAGTGCCAGTGGGGCTGCAGATCCAGCAACAGTCGAGTTAAACAAATGGAATCTTGACCCCCCGACAGGGCAATGAGCAGCCGCGACCCCTGGGGCAGCCATTGCTGACTTTTTAAGGTTCGATGCAGGCGGGCGTGGTAGATGCCCCACACGGGTCCACTAGAAAAACCAACCGTAGGAGTGCAGGCCTTTCCCCAGCAAATTTACCCCTAAATAGCAGA
The DNA here is from genome assembly GCF_029335995.1 of Thermosynechococcus sp. Uc. NCBI lineage: Bacteria > Bacillati > Cyanobacteriota > Cyanophyceae > Acaryochloridales > Thermosynechococcaceae > Thermosynechococcus > Thermosynechococcus sp. Uc. Next base: position 8,960 of record NZ_JARJMS020000065.1, on the reverse strand, counting down.
CCCAGACGACGCCAAAACCCACAGTGGCCAGAATAGCGGGTTTGCGCCCCTGCCAATCGCGCGTGATGCGGGCATGGAGATAGGCCGCATACACTAGCCAAACAATCAGCGCCCAAGTCTCTTTGGGATCCCAACTCCAAGGCGCACCCCAAGCTTCATTGGCCCACACAGCCCCAGAGATAATGCCAATTGTCAGTAGCGGAAAGCCAAGACCAATCATGCGGTAGCTCAAGTTATCGAGGGCCTCAGCTAAGGTCAGGCGTTGCAGACTCAATTGCAGCGTGGGCTGGGTCAGTACCGTTGTGCCACCGTCTCCAATGGAGGGTTCTAAGGCAGGTTCTGACATGCGCCTGCGAAAGCTGCCTGTTCCCACTGAACTCCCTTTGAGGCTGACGGGTTTGCCCCAGGTGACCACCTAGAAGGCGATCGCCAGCAAGGATCCCACCATCAACGTGGCATAACTAAGCATCATCACACTGACGTGCATCATTAACCAGTTGGACTTCAAAGCAGGCACCAGAGGTGCTGACTGTTGCATTTCCGCAGGAAGTGAGAGGGCAGCAAAGGCAGTAATTCCCATTGCAACGGGTGCGGTGACAACCCCCACAAGGCGCTGGCCACTAATAGACTCAGCGACCAAGTGCATTGCCGTTAAGCCCCAACACAGGAAAAAGAGGGATTCGTAGAGATTACTGATGGGAAAGTAGCCCCCCTCAATCCAGCGTGCCGCCAGCAGCCCAGTGATACACAGGTTGGCGATCGCCATCCCCGTGCGACCGGCAGCCGTCAGCAGCGGCCATTGGGGAAATGCCGCCCCACACCAGTAGAACAACATGGTGAGCAAAAGGACGGCAAAGGCCGTATTGTCCAACCAACCTTCAAGGGTTAATAAATCCATAGCGTTTTAGTTTTGCCAGCCTGCTATTCTCTTGTATTGTACTGTTTCCACAGCCCTTTTCTGGGAGATGGGGTACTGATAGCAGAGGCTTTTCCGCAACCTAGGCTCTTTGCTGACACCGCTTTTCAGGCAGGGTCTCCTAAGGGGAAAGGCTATACCACAATTTAAGCCTGAACTCTATAATCAGGGTTGAAGAATCATCACGTTTTATTGTGCCGCTGCGGGAGCGAGAACCCCATGAACGAGCTACGGGCTGCGCTGGAATTAGCGACGGAGGAGGAGTTACAAGACCTCACGGAAATTCTCTTTCGCCGTCGGCTCAATCCCTTGGACTACCTAACCACGCCCGATCCCATTGCCGTGCAAGCTCAGGATCGCCAAGCGTGGCTGGATGATATTGAGGAGCGATTTCGCTTTTTAGCAGCAGATGGCTTAACGGTGCTCCAGGGTAAAGCGCAGCAAATCAGCTATCGGCAAACCCTGATGCGCGTCTGCCGCTATTTGAAAATCAAGTTTTCCCCCAGTTGGAGTGTACCTGAACTGGAAATGGAGATCTTCTTGAATGTCTTGCAGCGGATGTGGAAGAAGCTGGGGGATGAAGATCGCAAGGTTTTAGCGGCACAAATTCAAGACAGCTTGCCAGAGCTGCGCCATGGCCACCCCATTTCTTTAGAGACAGTGCGTCTGATTCTAGAGGGGGGCGCTGCCATTGCCATTAGTTCTGTGGTGCGTTCGATGGTCGTACAGCAGGTGGCGCGGCAATTGGCTCTTCACTTTGCCGGCTCTAAGCTCTCAGTTACCCCCATCATTTCACGAGGGGCTGCAATAGGAGCGGCCAAATTTGCCGTGGGGCGCAGTGTCTTGGCCTTTGCCAGCACCGCCCTGTGGATTTGGTTTATTGCCGATTTGGGTTGGCGAGCCATCTCCACCAACTACGCCCGCATTATCCCCACCATTTTTGCAATTGCCCAAATTCGCCTTTTGCGGGGTGAGCAGGCCTCCCAGTGGGCAATGGCCTAAAGCGGCACTACGCGGTCTTTATCTAAGGTAAGCAGTTGTCGCAGTTGATCAAGGTTGAGTTCAGTCAGCCACTGCTCACCACTGCCAACGACAGTTTCCGCGAGGATTTTCTTTTGTTCAATTTGCTCGTGAATTTTTTCTTCGAGGGTGCCCGTGCAGATAAATTTGTGGATTTGGACATTGCGGGCTTGACCAATGCGGAAGGCGCGATCGCTGGCCTGATTTTCAACGGCGGGATTCCACCAGCGATCGTAGTGGAAGACATGGTTGGCACGGGTCAAGTTCAAACCAACTCCCCCTGCTTTAAGGGAAAGAATAAAGACGGCGGGAGCCTGGGGATCGTGTTGAAAACGTTCCACCATCAATTCCCGCTGGGCTTTGGGGGTCTGTCCCGAAAGATAAAAGACCTCTTGCTGCAACGCCTGCTCCAAATAGGTTTTTAGATGCTTGCCAAACTCGGCAAATTGGGTGAAGACAAGGGCGCGATCGCCCACCTCCTTTAGTTCTTGGAGCATTTCTGTTAAGCGCTGTAATTTACCGGAGCGTTCAGGGGTGTAATCCTCCTGTTTGAGATACTGCGCCGGATGGTTACAGATTTGCTTTAGCTTGGTCAGGGTAGCTAAAATATGCCCCCGCCGCTGGATGCCTTCGCTATTTTCAATGACAGCTAAGGCTTCCTCCACCACAGATGTGTATAGTTGCATCTGCTCTAGGGTCAGGCCGCAATAGACCAACATCTCCTGTTTTTCGGGGAGGTCTTGGATAATGCTGCGGTCAGTTTTCAGGCGCCGCAGAATAAAAGGCTGAACATAGGTGCGCAGCGCACTGAGGGAGGTGGTATCGCCGTAGCGTTCAATGGGGCGCACATAGCGGTGCTGAAAGTAGGTGCGATTGCCCAAATACCCCGGATGCAAAAAGTCCATAATGGACCAAAGTTCAAGGAGGCGGTTCTCTAGAGGAGTTCCCGTCAGGGCAATGCGAAATTGGGCTGCGAGCTGTCGCGCCGCTTGAGACTGTTGCGTCTGGGCATTTTTGATGTTTTGGGCTTCATCGAGCACCAAGTGCTGCCAGGGAACCTGTTGGAGGGTGGCGAGATCCCGCTGGAGGAGAGCATAACTTGTGAGAATCAGATCGTGAGTTTCGACTGTTTTCAGAAAGGCCTTGCCCTTGGGGCGATCGCTCCCGTGGTGGACATAGGGACGCAGTGTTGGGGCAAACTTCTGACACTCCCGCAGCCAGTTCCCCAGTACCGATGTAGGACAAATCAAGAGGGTCGGGCGGTAGGCCCGTCCTGCTTCCTTGAGGTGGAGCAAAAAGGCCAGCAGTTGAATCGTTTTACCCAAACCCATATCATCGGCCAAGCAAGCCCCCAGCCGCCAACGTTCCAAAAAACTGAGCCACGCCACCCCCCGTGCTTGGTAGGGGCGCAGTTCACCGCAAAATTCCTGCGGTGTGGGCACCGGTTCAAGGGTTTGTTGACCCGTGAGGGCATCCAGCAGTGCTTGGAGGGCATCATTGGCTGCCAACCCCAGAATTGGCAACTTGGCCACCGTCACCGTATCCCCCGTAGCAATCCGCAGCGTATCGGCTAGGGAGAGTTGGCGCTTTTGGGGAGATTGGAGAAACTCTTGGGCGGCTTTGATCTCTTGGGGACGGAGGAGTACCCACTCTCCATTGAGATAGACGAGGGGACTCTCCTGACGGCGCAGTTGTTCAAAATCCGCTTCGGAGAGGGGAGACTGCCCCAACTGCAACTGCCACTGAAACTGCATCAAGCTATCCACACTGAGGCCAGCGCTGGCCGTCGGCGGCAATGTGGCAATGATCTTGAGACCCAAGCGATGCTGCGAGTTATTGCGGCGCAGACTGGGCGGCAAAATAATTGCCACCCCCTGTTGTTCGAGGGGAGGAATGGCACTTTGCAAGAAGGTGTAAACTTCGTTGGTCTGGAGGGTTAAGGCCACAGGTGAAGGTTCTTGAAGACTGCGATCCAGGGGACGATAAATGCGCGAGGCTAGACCCAGTCCCCGCAGCAGCGTTTCTTGGGGTTGAGGCAGTACTTGCCCGCGGTAAAGAAGCGACTCTTGAGTACATTGCCAAATCTCCGCTGCCGCCAGCATTGTTTCCGTTTCGCCCTCACTTTGTAAGCCAAAGGCCAAGTGCCAGTCACCATTGGCAGTGTCAGGAGGCACCAACTGTAGCGCCAAGCGCCACTGGGGACGCAGATCCAACTGTTCGCGGTAGGTTTCTTGCCAGCGGCGGAGCCGTTCCCCAAAAGAAGCGGGGAAGTCGGGGTCTTGACCCGTCTTCAGAAACATCAGCCAATGGCTATGCTCTTTTGCTAGGCCCACTTTGGGCAATTCCACAGCGGCAAGAGCAGTGTGGAGATAGCCCTGTAGGGTGTGGTGGAGAAAATCCGCCAGTAGATCACTGGCCAGGGGTGGAAACCGCAAAGCAGTCGCTTCTTCTTGATAGCAGCGGCACAGATCGGGCATGGCCTGGCTAAATTGGCGAAAGCGATCGCGATCTCCCCGATGGGTTAACAGAATTCGCCAGCCCTTTTCTGTGGGCAGATACTGGCCGCGGACAATTAAGTCGAGCAACCAGCGACTCACATGTAACCAGTAGCGGAGGTCATCGCCAATGGTACAGCCTGGGCAGCCTTGAAGCATAAGTTGGTGCAGATGTTCTAGAACCCAAGGTGCGGGAATTCCCCAGCCGCAGAGATGCCAAAGGAACAGTGGCTCACCGTTGATCTCGCCTAAAGGGAGGGGCACCAATTCGTTGCCGTGAACTTGAGCCGGCAGAGCAACGTAAGTGGAGCAAGGGACTGCTTTGGCTAGGGAGGGAAGTTTAACGGGCGTCGCGTAGGGATAAATAGGAACAGGAACACCTGTTAGCTGCCAAGCCGTTGTTGCCTGAGCCAGAGATCGCCATTCTTCTACCCAGAGGAAAAATTGTGGCGTCGGCGTTGCCAGCCACGTCCCATGCAAAACTGCCATGGAATTATTTTAATTTCTGTTTTGAGACTAGGAGAGATTCCAGCTCAGCAGGAGGCAGGGGTCGCGACAGCAGATAGCCTTGGCCGTAGTTACAGCCTAATTTCTTGAGCTGTTTTAACTGTTTTTCGGTTTCGATGCCCTCAGCGATCGTACTAAATCCAAGATGGCGAGCCAGCATTATAATCATCTCAACAATACGGTAGTTTGTCGGCTTGTCCAGTTCCTGCACAAATGAGCGATCAACTTTTAAGTGGTGAATGGGTAAGCGATGCAAGTAGCTCAAACAGGAATACCCTGTTCCAAAATCGTCAATGCTAATTTCAATCTCGCGATCGCCCAACCCCTGTAGGAGGGCTATCATCTCCTCTCCCAAATCCAGAGCCATCCGCTCTGTCAGCTCCAAAATTAACTGTCCCTTAGCAAAGGGATAGGTCTGGCGTAGCTCATCCAACTGTCTAAAAAAGTGGGGATGTTTTAGAGTTTTAGCACTAATGTTGACGCTGAGAATGAGATTGTCCATTTGGCGAAAGCGCTGTTGCCACTCGTAAAATTGGCAGCAGGCCTGCTCCAACACCCACTGATCTAGAGCGCCAATTAAGTCGGTATCCTCAGCAATCTGCACAAAGTGTGCAGGAGAAATCATCTCTCCTGTTGGATGGCGCCAGCGCACTAAAGCCTCCATGCCCGCCAATTGCCGTTTTCCCAAGTCAAAAAAGGGCTGATAGACCATTTGCAGACTGTTCTCCTTGAGGGCATGGCGCAGGTCATGCTCTAGGCGCACTGCTTGCCAAACCGCTGTCTGCATTTGTAAATCAAAGAGGGCATAGCCACCGCATTGGTGCCTCTTAGCTCGATGCAGGGCAATGTCGGCATCCCGCAGCACCTGAAAACTGTTATTGTACTCCCCATGGGCAAAGACAATGCCCATACTGACATTGACAACCAGTTGCAGTTCATCTACAGCTAGGGGGGTTTTTAAGTCCTGCAGCAGTGCTTCGGCAATGGCAATGGCCTCTTGTCGCTGCCGCAGGTGGGTTGCCAAAATCACAAAACTATCGCCGCCAAAGTAGGCCACCACGTGCCGCGAATCTACCCGTTGCCGCAAGCGCTTGGCCAGGGCCTTGAGGAGGCGATCGCCCACCTGATGTCCGAGGCTGTCATTGATGAGCTTAAAGCGATCAACGTCCAAAAAAAGCAAAGCATAGTGAAAGTCCGACTGCTGCTGTGCTTGAGCAATGGCCTTGACCAATTCCTCGGTCAAATAGTAGCGATTGGGTAAACCGGTCAGGGAATCGTAGTAGGCTTGCTGTTTCAATTGCCCCTGTACTTGGATCCAATTGGTGACATCGCGGGAGGCGGTCTGCAGGTACAGGATCCGCCCTTGGGAGTCTCGGCGGGCTTTCACCAAAGTCTCTAGCCAGCGCAGGCTGCCATCGGCAGTAGCCATGCGATGGGTGATTGGCCAGAACCGCTCCTGCTGCCTCATTTGCTGTAACTCTTGGCTAACCCGCGATCGCTCCTGGGGTGGACAAAATTCAGCAAAGGGGCGACCGATCATTCCTTGGGGGGCAATTCCCAGCAGCGCCTCACAGGACGGACTAACGTAGAGACATTGCCCTTGGGAATCTAGCAAACAAATAATGTCACTGGTATTTTCTGCCAAGAGACGATAACGCTCCTCACTTTCTCTGAGGGCAATTTCTGTTTGTTTGCGCTCGGTAATATCAATTTGGGTGCCGATGACCTTACAGGGCTGTCCCCTCTCATCACAAAGCAGTGTTGTATTGGTGTAAAACCAGCGATAGGAACCATCGCGATGCCGCAGCCGAAACTCTAGGGTACAGGGAGACGTTTCCTGCAAGAAAGCACTAAAGAAGGCAATGGCAGATTCTTTATCCTCAGGGTGAAGGCGGTTGCGCCAGTCCTCCAAGGTAAAGCTGGCGGTGGCCGGTTCCCCCAGTTGCCGCTTGTAGGTTTCAGAAACCCAAAAGGTTTCTGTTACCCAATCGAAAGAGTAAAAACCAATTTCGGCAGTGGCCACCGCTATTTGCAGTTGTGCCTGTTGCTCCCTAAGGCGCTCTTGGGTTTGCCGCTGTTCTGTGATATCCAACACTAGGGTATGCCAAAGGATACTGCCATCTTCCAGACGCTCTGGCTGTCCAGCTCCCTCTAGCCAACGGATTTCCCCACTGGAGCGCACAATGCGAAATTGTTGACACCAAGGCGTCAGGGTTGCTGCCGATTGGCATACTGACTCCCAAGTGGCGGCATAATCCTCAGGGTGCACCAACGTCCAGAGAACTTCACCATCGGCGGCAGCCGCCTCTGCGGAAATCCCCATAATTTTTTCGCACAGAGGGTTGAGGTAAAACACTTGAATCTGACCATTGGGGCGTTGGAGGTAGCGAAAGAGGGCTCCCGGCAAATTCAGGGCTGTGCGGCGCAAGCGCTCTTCACTGCGGCCAAGGGCGGCTTCTACCTGACGGCGTTGGTTAAGTTCCTCTTGCAATTGTTGGTATAAATTGGCTTGATGGATGGCCACCTCCAGTTGGGCGGCCACAGCCCGAACCATAGAAATCTCTGCCGCTGACCAAGGATGAGAGCGGTTGGGAACCATAAGAGTCAGGCTGCCCCACAATTGGCCATTGATTTGCAGGGGGGTGAGTAACCAGGCCCCCGGAAAGGCTTGAGCCACCGTTTGATTGACAGGGTCGGCAATCGCTTGGGTATCGGCAATTGCGATCACCTCCCCTTGCTTCAACTGCGCTGTGAAGGGATTGTCAACATCGGGAATTTCATAGCCAATGGCCTGTTCCCCATTGCCCCCTTGACAGTAAGCGGCGATAGTGCGCCACACCTGCGCTGTCGGTAAGTACTGCACCACATAGGCATCTAGCCCTAGCCCCATTTGGGCAATCTCAGACACTGCCGTCTGAAAAATGGTCTCTAGGTCGAGGGAGTCGCGGATGGCTTGGGTGACGCGGTTGAGGGTTTGCTCCCGCCACAACTGTTCTTTGAGGGCTGTAATATCGTGACCAATGGACTGAATTTCTTGTAGTTGGCCTTGGGAATCAAAGATGCCCAAATTCATCCATTGCGTCCAAATCCAAGTTCCTTGAGAATTGAGTAGGCGTTTTTCGGCTGTAAAGGTGGGTGCTTCTGGCGTAAGACGGGAGAGGCAGTCCAGCAGAAGGGGCAACTCTTCAGCAGGAATAAATTCAGCCCAGCAATGACCCAGCACCTCCTGAAGAGGATATCCCACAGCCCGACAGAAGGCTTGATTAGCAAAGGTAATTGTGGTGGTGGGCGTGAAACGCACCACAAAGTTGGTTTGGGTTTGGATAATGTCGTGGTAGCGGTTGGCCTGCTCTTGGAGATAGTTGGTTAAGATAGCTTGTTCGATTTCTTGCTGTTTGCGATCGCTAATGTCAATATAGGCAGCAACACTGGCAATTACTTGCCCTTGGGGGGTCAACAGAGGAATGCCATAGACTTCAAGACTCACCCGTTCCGAGTGCCGCTGCACATCTAACTCCACAGGGCCAACGCAAACTCCCTGAAGAGCGACAATAGCTGGCAGCTCTTCTTTGGGATAGGGGCGATCGCTATCGCAAAGGTAAAGCCGAAGATTGGCTTCAATTTCAGCGCAGGGGTAGTTTGGTTCAGTAAAGCCCAGTAGTTTTCGTCCCCACGGGTTGGTGTACACTAGCTGCCCCGACAGGTTGTACAGGCAAATGCCCAAGGGCAGCGCCTCGAAGAGGGTCTCCAAGTAGTGCTCGATTTCCTCCCCAACAAGCTTTTGCAGAACATTAATGAGACCACTGTTTTTCAAAGTAACCTTAGGCAAGGGAAAAAGATTTGACATAGGAATAACGCCAAGAAATCTTGGGGAGGAACACTCAACATATTGCCTGATATTCTAATATTTTAATTGGTGCTACTGGTGCCACAGCTTGACTATAGTTATGGGGGCAACCAGTTGGTCACACAATTATTAAAAATTTAAGTAAATTAAAGCCAATATACCCTATTACAACCCG
>NZ_JARJMS020000064.1:0-41551 GCF_029335995.1 Thermosynechococcus sp. Uc | reverse complement strand
GCTCCTCCACAAACCCAAGGGGGTTCTCTGTACCTGTCATGATCCCCAAGGTCGAACCACAGTTCTCGATCTATTGCCGCCCATGTATCAGCGCGTAGGGGGGCTGCATCCCGTGGGTCGTTTAGATGCCGACTCCAGTGGTGCCCTCCTGCTCACAAATGATGGGGCTTTCACCTACTATCTCAGTCATCCCCGCCATCACATCCCCAAAACCTACCGCGTTTGGGTGCAGGGAGAGCCGACAGAAAGGGTGTTGCAAAGATGGCGACAGGGCATTCCCTTGGAGGGAGTGATGACATTGCCCGCAACGGTTAAGCTCCTGCGCAGTGAGGGCGATCGCACCCTCTTGGAAATCATTCTGCACGAAGGCCGCAATCGTCAAATTCGGCGGGTAGCCGATCAGCTTGGGCATCCTGTTCTTGCTTTACAACGGATTGCGATTGGTCCGATTCACCTGGGTAGTCTTCGCCCTAGAGCCGTTCGTCCCCTCAGCCGCCGTGAATTAGCTGCCCTCTCCTACTCAGCCTGAGAGGCAGTGACCTTGGGCGGAAGATGCTGCACTGGATGTTGCGGGTGGGTAGCTTCCCATTCAGCAAGAAATTCCTGCGTGTCTTTGACCGAGGGTAAGGGCAAAGAGCCACCGGGACCGGCCAAAGGGCGCAATCCATTCAACTCCGCCAAGATGGCTGTGCCGTTGTTAATGACCACTGCCAAAATCGGGTCAAGGGCAAAGAAGACCCCCGACAGCAGTGCACCAATATTGGGGATAGCAACGATCGCCGTATTTTGCCAGACAATCTCCATCGCTTGCTTGGCAATGCGAATGGCAAGGGTCAGTCCCCGTAGATCGTCCTCCATGAGCACCACATCTGCGGTTTCACGGGCAATATCCGTTGCTCCAGCAAAGGAAATAGAGACATCGGCATAGGCAAGAGCCGCAGAGTCATTGATACCATCCCCACAGAAGGCCACCACTTTACCACTGTCATGGAGGGATCGCACCACCTCCACTTTTTTTTCCGGGAAGGCTTCGGCGTAGATATTGTTGGGAGCAATCCCTAAATCTTTGGCTACCGCCCGGGCAACACGGCCAATGTCGCCAGTGAGCATGTGCGGGGTAATGCCTGCTTCCTTGAGTTCACGGATGACTTCGCAGCTTTCATTGCGGATTGGATCGCTGTAGAGAATCACCCCAATCAAACGACCATTTCCGGCCACATAGACAATTGACGCCCGTCCGCAATCGAGATCGGGGAAGCGTTCATTTAGCTCAATCAGGCAAATGTTTTCCTGCTCCATCATGCGGCGGCTGCCTACGCGCAGATCCACACCCCGCACTTTTGTAGCCACACCGAGACCAACGCGGTATTCCCAGTCTTCGCAGTCAAAGAGGGGCTGATGGGTCTCCCGGGCATGGCGGACAATGGCTTCAGCTACAGGGTGAGTGAGTCCCTGCTCGGCACTGGCGGCCAGACTGAGGATATCGTCGGCGCTGAAGTGCGGATCTAGGACTTTAATATCCGTCACGCCGGCATGGCCTTGGGTAAGGGTGCCTGTTTTATCAAAAACAATTGTATCAATTTGAGCTAGTTTTTCAATGGCTCGCCCACTGCGAATAAGAACGCCATGTTGAGCGGCATAGGTCAGCGCCGACAAAATTGTGGTGGGCACAGAGACCCGAATTCCCGTACCCAGATCAAGGGTCAGTAGGGCGATCGCCCGGTTCAAATCTCCAGAGAGTAAACCCACACCTGTACCAATGGCCAAGGTGGGAACTACCATCTGATTGGCAACAACAGCCGCATAGTTTTCAATGCGAGTGTCATGCACGGGTGCCGACTGCATTAGGCCGACAATCACGCCCGCGCGGGTATTGTTGCCCACCCGCTCTGCTAAGACTACCAATTGGCCATCCACTAGAAGGGTCGAAGCAAAAACCTCCATCCCCTCGGTGCGGGTTACTGGTACTGACTCACCCGTGAGTTTGCACTGATCAATAAGGCCGGTGCCCCGCAAAATAATGCCATCAACGGGAATTTGATCCCCCGGATAGACGACGACGCGATCGCCCTCCACAATATCCTTAACTTCCACCTCCACCTCAATGCCGTCCCGTTCCACAAAGGCAGTTTTGCCCAAACAGTCGAGTAAATCAAGGTTCGCCCGCTCCGATCTCCGTGCGGTAAGGTCGCGAATCACTTCACCCCCCTCAATCAGCCCCAACATAAAGGAGGGGGCAAAGTAGTTTCCCTGCATTGTGTGCAGAGCGATCGCCAGCCCATCGAGGAAGTCAATTGTTAACTGTTTCTCCTCTTGAATCGCTTCCCATGCCCGCTGAAACACTGGCATTGCCCCGGCAATCACCACACTGGCAATCACATAACTCGGCACAGGAACACCCATCAGGGAGGCCACGCTCAACCCCAAGCCAAGAGCCGGTAAGCCCAAGCGTTCCCAATAATTAATTTGGTGAGTTGCAGCCGCAGGAGCCACTTTCTCGTTACTAAGGGCAGGAATCTTTGGATTGGCCGCCACTTGAATCGATTCAAAAATCTGCCCCTGCACCGTTGCTAAGGCTTCCCCAAAGAGTTTGGGGCTATATTCCACCACTAGGGAGCACGCTGGGGGGTTAATGCGTACTGTTGTCACGGCAGGTAAACTGCCAACAACGTAGAGCAGCCGTGCCCCATATTCTGCATCAAAGCCCAACCGAGGAATGCGAATCCGAAAGCGACCCGTAATCCAATGCACAACTTGATAATGAACGGTTTCTGTAGTGATACGACCAGCGGGTCTCTCAGACTTTGGGGAACGACTGCGAGCAATAGTGGTCATAACTAATTCCTAAAGATAGAAGTTCGCTGTAGGGACACTGAATGAGTTGATGTGCACAGTAATGACATTAATTTAGTAAACCTTCAAAAATTTATTAATTTTAAGTGAATCCTCCGTCGGCAACGTTAATATCGTAACCCTTAATAGAGACTAACCTACTCTGGAACAAAAAAGGCTATCCAGTTTGGGAGGCTGTTTGCTTAGGTCATCCTTAAAGAGTGGGGTTTTTCTTGGGCATCTATCGTACAATCTAGCTGCATATAGAGGATAAACAAATGATGGATACGGCGATCGCAACGATTCGTGCCCGCGAAATTCTCGACTCGCGGGGGCGTCCCACCGTTGAAGCAGAAGTCGAACTAGATTGCGGCATTGTCGGACTTGCCCAAGTTCCCAGTGGTGCCTCAACGGGAAGTTTTGAAGCCCATGAACTGCGCGACGGTGATCCGAAGCGCTACGGCGGCAAAGGGGTACTCAGCGCGGTTGAAAACATTGAAACAACAATTCTCAGTGCCCTCGTGGATCTCAATGCCCTTGATCAAGCCTTCATTGACCAATGTTTGTTAGAACTCGATGGCAGTGAGAACAAATCCAACCTTGGTGCCAATGCCATTCTTGCAGTTTCCTTAGCGACAGCCAAAGCAGCAGCCGAATACCTCGGTTTACCCCTCTACCGCTACTTGGGGGGACCGCTAGCCAATGTGCTCCCTGTGCCGATGATGAATGTCATTAATGGCGGCGCCCATGCGGCCAACAACATTGACTTTCAGGAATTCATGATCATGCCCATTGGTGCTCCCAGTTTTCGGGAGGGGCTGCGCTGGGGGGCAGAAGTTTTCGCTGCCCTGAGTAAAGTGCTGGCGGACAAGGGCTTACTGACAGGGGTAGGAGATGAGGGGGGCTTTGCTCCCAATTTAGACTCTAACCAAGCGGCCTTGGATATTCTGCTGCAGGCCATTGAAACGGCGGGCTACACCCCCGGCAGCGATATTGCCCTTGCCCTCGATGTGGCTGCCAATGAATTTTATGAAGATGGCAAATATGTGTTTGAGAAGACCAGCCGCACGGCTGCAGAGTTAATCCGCTACTACGAAGACTTGGTAAGCAACTATCCCATTGTCTCCATTGAGGACGGATTGCAGGAGGAGGACTGGGATCACTGGGCACTTCTGACGCAGACCCTTGGCGGACGCATTCAACTGGTCGGGGATGACCTGTTTGTCACCAATCCCAAGCGCTTGCAACGGGGAATTGACAATGGCGTGGCCAATGCCATCTTGATTAAACTGAACCAGATTGGTTCTCTGACAGAAACGCTGCAAACCATTGATCTAGCCACGCGCAAGGGCTACCGCTCAGTCATTAGCCACCGCTCTGGGGAAACAGAGGATACGACGATTGCGGATCTGGCTGTGGCGACCCGTGCTGGGCAAATTAAGACGGGTTCCCTCTGCCGCAGTGAACGTGTGGCTAAGTACAATCGCCTCCTGCGCATTGAAGCTGAATTGGGAGATCAGGCGGTGTATGCGCCCACGGTGGGCTTGGGGCCGCGCTAGGTGAGTCGTGTCCGCAAACGCTTTGGCCAGCACTGGCTGCGCAGTGAATCGGTTTTAGCCCAGATCATTGCAGCGGCTGAGCTGCAGGAAAGCGATCGCGTGCTTGAAATTGGTCCGGGTCGGGGCGCCCTCACTCGCCCCCTCCTCGCCAGTGGGGCTGAAGTGGTTGCCGTCGAACTGGATCGGGATCTCTGCCCACGACTGCGGCAGCAGTTTAGGGGTGAGCGGTTGCAGTTGATTGAGGAAGATATTCTGCGGCTGGACTTAGCGCCCTTGGGATGTAACAAAGTGGTGGCCAATATCCCCTACAACATTACAGGGCCATTGCTGGGGCATCTGCTCGGCAGTATTGCCCAACCGCGGCGCCCCCCCTTTGAGCGGTTAATTCTACTTGTGCAAAAGGAGATTGGCGATCGCTTGATGGCGGCTCCCGGTAGTAAAACCTACGGCGCCCTTTCGGTACGCGTGCAATTTTTGGCCACGTGCGAGAAGGTGTGTGCAGTACCCCCCCGCGCCTTTCAGCCGCCCCCCAAAGTGGAGTCGGTCGTGATCCGTTTGTGGCCCCGCGCTGTACTTCCAAAGGTGCAATCGCCCCAATGGCTGGAAATTCTCCTTAAACAGGGCTTTGCCACCCGCCGCAAGATGCTTGCCAATGCTCTGCAGTCTCTGGTGCCACCGCAGCAGGTGCGCCAAGCGCTTCTCCAGTTGGGGCGGGATGCCAATAGCCGTGCCGAAGCCCTTAGTTTAGAGGATTGGTTGGCTCTCAGTGAGGTTCTCCAGCAACGCCAGCAGGAGCAGCAGGCCTCCTAGCCCCCCAGTGGTGGCGGTTCCAAGGGTATTGCACTGCTCAACGAGGGCTTGAACAGTTTGGTTGAAGTATCACCAAGACTATACAATACGCTCCAATATCGAGAGATGGGTAACCATGAGTGAAGCTGCTTCAGCGTTAAGTGGGTCGGTCACGACGCTGCGCCGTTGGCAGTCATCGGGAAAATTAGTTGGCAAACCCACGGCGGGCGGCTTTCGTCGCTATGACCTCGCCAAGCTCAAGCCGGAGATTTCCGTGCGCAAGCAGATGGCCAACGCCCGTATTTCCAGCCACGTTCAGAAAGACCACCTGAAGTGGCAAGCGCATGATCCTCGCCCCAGACAACGTGCAGGCGACCTATTTTGCCAAGGGCGCTGACCACCACTTCGGTGGTGGTGAAACCACCGCGACGAAGCAGGAAGCAAGCAGCAGATTTAGCGATTAATGGCTAGATTGGCGTAGGTATTGCGGAATAGTAACCCTAGTCTCCTCTGCAGCATTTGGCTGAGTTGAAGGAAATGGCGACAAGCGATCGCCAAAAATAGCGGTGCCAATGCGCACCATCGTTGCTCCGGCTTGTACTGCAAGGGGGTAGTCTTGGGTCATGCCCATGGAATACTCCTGCCACTGGAGATGTTGCCATGGTTGGGTACTGAGGGTTTCTCCCCAAGCTCGCAATTCTTGAAACACCTGCAATTGCTCTGCGGGGGGCAATCCCAAGGGCAGAATCGTCATTAGGCCACAGCAGTGCAAGTGGGAGAGGGCATCCAGTTGGGGCAGAACTGCTTCCAGTTCCCACCTTTCCCAGCCGTACTTTTGTGGATCAGGGCGTAGTTTCACTTGCAACAGACAGCGGGGACTGGGGATGCCTGTTTCCCTGAGAACGGTGTTTATTCGCTCCGCCAACTGCCAGCGATCAAGGGAGTGAATCCAGTCAAAAAGTTGCAGCGCCTGCCGTACTTTATTGGTTTGCAGGTGGCCAATCAGGTGCCACGTGATGTCTGGCAGGTCTGCCAATTCAGCTCGTTTCTTGGCAGCTTCCTGTACGCGGCTTTCCCCAAAATCACGAATGCCGGCTTCGTAGGCAGCACGGATGGCAGCCGCTGGCACAAACTTGCTCACAGCAATGAGGCGAACGTGGGGCGGCAGTGTTGATTTGAGGTGGGTGGCGCGATCGCGAATTTCAGCAGCGGATAACACAGGCAATTTGCGGCAAAGGATGCTTTTTGATCGTGAACTACCCCTGTTGAATCAAAGCAGAAGTATTGAATCCTGTAACAAAACTTAACACTCTCAGCCTGCGTCGAGCGGATGCGAGAGGCCACAAGTAGTTCTGGCGGCCAACCAAAGCTGCAATGCACTATTGAACACCTGTATTCCTGACCGATTCAAGCGATAAAACAAGGCGCTCATGCTGTTCAAGCTGGGGTCTAGAACATAGGTCAATCAGATTTTCAACAGCAGTTGTGAGTTCAACACAGGAGAGTGACAAGGGCTGAGGTGTTTGAAGATAGACTTGACAATCTTTTCAAAGGATACCATGATAATTTGGTTGTTTTTCTATTCTTCCAGAGAAAAATACAGCACTTCTTCCTTTTTTTCTTGTCTCTCAAGCTATTGTTTAACACTTCTGCCCATTCATCTCAGTAAGAGGGGCTGTCTAACGCCGCTGCTGTTTACTTACCCATTTACGGCTAAAGCGCAGTTCCATACCCACGCCCTCTGCCCACACCTGCAATTGCTTGAGGAAGTCTTGGCGATCGCTCCCTTGGAGAACGGCCAATTGATCGGCAACTTCGAGGGCATAGGGATAGCCTTGACCAGTAATTAGTTCCCCACAGAGCCAGCGAATCACCTGATCCAGTAGACCGGCTTTGTAGATCCACAAGGGCAGTTCTAGGCGCACAGGGCACCCTTGATGGGCCTTGAGATAGCAAAAGCCAATATCCTTGACCCAAGAGTTATATTTTCCAAGGATGCCGCCGCGATCGCAGACAAAAAACGGCGAGCGATCGCCCCACTGGGTCAAAACAGTATTTAATAGTTGGGCATCTGAGAGGTACGGGTTAGGCGGCAGATTCGCTAGATGCCTCAATAGGGTCACTAGATCCCGCGCCTGGGAGCTATCAATGTAGGACACCAAGGGAATCCGGTGTTTCAGGCTAGCCTCTAGGGTTTGGCAAAGAGCCGCAACATATCGTGTTTGCCATTCTGGGGCATAGGATTCAGCAAAGGTCGCCACAAAGGAGCCGTCAAACAACAGCAGTGCCGGTGTAGCTACTTCAACCATGCGCTCCCGTAGGGTTTTTAATTCCAGTTCAAAGCGGCGGAGGTGCACATAGCGTTCCTGAAAGCGGTAGGTCTGGGGTTGTTGCAACTGTTCTTCCGCTTGGCGCAGTTCCACCGGCGTAATCAGCTCAAGGGCAATTTCTTTGGCATAGCAGCCATTGCTCCGGTGGGGATTGATAAACCAACCTGCCTGCACTACTGCTACGGGCAAGAGCAGCTCTTCACTGGGCAGAATCTGGGAGCCATCCACTGCCACAGTGGTGACACTCATCAGTTGAGTTCTTGCCCAATCCAAGGCGGCCTGACGATGGGGCCACTCTACCCCCAACGGGATGCGCCACCCCCCATCCCACGGTTCAACGGGACGTGCCCCCCACTCCGCAATCTGCGGATCAATAGCAGCGGTGATGTCGGAAATCGTTTGTTGTTGCCATATCCTTAGAGCCTGTTGATAGGCCTGTCGCACTTGAGCAAGCGCTGTGTCATAGCTGAGAAATTCGGCCTTTTTGTGATTTAGTTGCTGCACCAGTTGGGAAAGGGGTAACACCATGACTAAGAAAAAGTCGAGAAACGCCTGTTGCTATTCTTATCGGAATAAATATGGGTTTGCCTTGTGTCCCCTCCTGCAGTAAATATTAAGGTGTCCACTGACCCTCCTCCAAAAACTGTGAAGGCACTTAATCTCCTTGGCTCCACTGGCTCCATTGGTACCCAAACCCTTGACATTGTTGCCCAATATCCCGATCGCTTTCGGATTGTTGGCCTTGCTGCCGGGCGCAACCTAGAGCGACTCATTCCACAAATTCGCCAATTTCAGCCGGAGATTGTCAGTATTGCCGATCCTAATCAACTGCCCGAACTAGAGGCGGCATTGGCAGATCTGCCCCAAAAACCGCAGCTGGTAGCTGGTGAGGCAGGGATTGCAGCGGTGGCGGCCTATGGGGATGCCGATGTGGTGGTGACAGGGATTGTCGGCTGTGCGGGTCTGGTGCCCACAATTGCCGCTATTAAAGCGGGCAAGGATATTGCCTTGGCCAATAAGGAAACACTCATTGCCGGTGGTCCGGTGGTTTTGCCGCTACTTCAAGAGTACGGTGTCAAGCTCTTGCCCGCCGATTCTGAGCATTCGGCTATTTTTCAGTGTTTACAGGGGGTACCGGAAGGCGGACTGCGGAAAATTATTCTTACTGCCTCGGGGGGCGCTTTTCGGGATTGGCCGGTGGAGAAACTCTGCCAAGTCACGGTGGCGGATGCCCTCAAACACCCCAACTGGTCGATGGGGCCAAAAATTACCGTGGACTCGGCGACCCTGATGAACAAAGGTCTAGAGGTGATTGAGGCACATTACCTCTTTGGTGTGGACTACGACAACATTGAGATTGTCATCCATCCCCAAAGCATTATTCACTCGCTAATTGAGTTGCAAGATACGTCGGTATTAGCGCAGTTGGGCTGGCCAGATATGCGGTTGCCGTTATTGTATGCCCTCTCGTGGCCAGAGCGTATTCCTACGAATTGGTCAGCGTTGGATCTGGTGAAGGCAGGGAATTTGACGTTTCGATCGCCGGATCACCAGAAGTATCCCTGTATGGGACTGGCCTATGCTGCGGGTCGTGCCGGCGGGGCTATGCCTGCGGTGCTCAATGCAGCCAATGAGGAGGCAGTGGCCCTCTTTATCGCCGAGGCGATTTCATTCCTAGAGATTCCGCGGCTGATTGAGAAGACCTGCGATCGCTACTCTGGCCAAAACATTCGCAACCCCAACTTAGAGGACATTTTGGCCGCTGATCGCTGGGCACGGCAAACGGTACAGGAATTGGCGCAACGGGGGGCTAGCCCGATGGTTGCTCTCTAGGAGTTGTGTCAAAATACCATCAGACTGCTTCAAAGGAGAGCCAATGGATACCCGCGCATTCAAGCGATCGCTACACAGTTCAGAAAACTACCACCGCAAAGGCTTTGGCCACGGTGAGGCAGTGAACCAGCAACTCCAAGGGGAGTATCAAAGTTCTCTGATTCAGCAAATCCGTGCCAATGGCTATCGTTGGCAAGAGGGGGATGTGACGATTCGCTTGGCGGAGGCCTTTGGCTTTTGTTGGGGGGTGGAGCGTGCCGTTGCTCTTGCCTATGAAACTCGTACCCACTTTCCCACGGAACGCATCTGGATTACAAATGAAATTATCCATAATCCCTCGGTGAATGAGCGCCTGCGGCAAATGGCTGTGGAGTTTATTCCGGTGGTCAATGGGGCAAAGGACTTTAGTGAGGTGCGCCAAGGGGATGTGGTGATTTTGCCCGCCTTTGGGGCTAGTGTCCAAGAAATGCAACTACTGAATGAGCGCGGCTGTACGATTGTGGACACCACCTGCCCTTGGGTCTCGAAGGTGTGGCACAGTGTCGAAAAGCATAAAAAGGTGAGCTTCACCTCGATTATTCACGGCAAGTATAACCACGAAGAGACAATTGCCACCAGTTCCTTTGCGGGCACCTATTTGATTGTGCTCAACCTAGAGGAAGCTCGCTATGTGTGTGATTACATCCTCAAGGGGGGCGATCGCGAGGCCTTCATGGCCAAGTTTGCTAAGGCCTGTTCTACGGGCTTTGATCCCGAGCGCGATCTGGTGCGGGTCGGCATTGCCAATCAAACAACTATGCTCAAAGGGGAAACCGAACAAATCGGCAAATTATTTGAGCGCACGATGATCCAAAAATACGGCCCCGATCGCCTCAATGAGCACTTCATGAGCTTCAACACGATTTGTGATGCCACCCAAGAGCGCCAAGATGCAATGCTGAATTTGGTCAAGGAACCGCTAGATTTAATGGTCGTAATTGGGGGCTACAACTCCTCAAATACCACCCACCTTCAAGAAATTGCCATTGAGCATGGCATTCCTTCCTATCACATTGACTCTGCAGATCGCATTGGGCCAGGGAATCGTATTCAGCACAAGCCTCTGCATCAGAATGTCACTGTCACTGAAAACTGGCTACCCAATCGCCCCCTCACCATTGGCATTACCTCCGGGGCTTCCACCCCCGACAAGGTGGTTGAGGAAGTGCTCAATAAAATTTTTGCCCTGCGGTCACTGGCTGCTGTTTCCTAGGTTGGAGATTCCTGAGTCAAATCCCAAGCGGGCGATCGCTGGCAACTCACCTCATAGAGGGCAATGCCCACCGCCACTGAGGCATTTAGGCTATTGGTGCGTCCCGCTAAGGGAATAGCAACCATTTCATCGCAATGCTTCTGGGTTTGCAGACTAATGCCTTCCCCCTCACTGCCAACCACAAAGACCGTGGGGCGATTAAATTGAATTTTGGGCAAGGGTACAGCTCCTCGCTCCGAAAGACCGTAGATCCAATAGCCTGCTTCCTTCAGCCTTTCAAGGGCTTGGTTGAGGTTAGTTACCCTTGCCACAGGCAGATACTCCAAGGCCCCTGCGGCTGCTTTAGCTACGGTTGCCGTAATACCGACGGCGCGCCGTTGAGGAATAATCACTCCCTGCATCCCCAGCGCCTCTGCTGTGCGGATCATGGCGCCCAAGTTTTGTGGATCGGTAATCCCATCGGCCGCCAAGAGCACAGGTTGATTGACGGCTGCCGTTTTTGTTAACAAATCCTCAAGAGACCAGTAGTTATAGGCAGCCACCTGCATGGCAATCCCCTGATGTCGCCCCCGTTGGCACAGTTGGTCGAGGCGTTCGGGTGTCACTGTATCAATAACGGCGCCCTGCTGTTTGGCTTCATTCAAGCGCTGATGAAAGCGGGGATCGTAGCGCAGACTGGGAATAACCCAAATACGGTTGCAGGGGCGGCCACTCTCAAGGGCTGAGAGCACCGCATGGCGACCATAGAGGAGTTCAGGGATCTCCTCACTCGGAGCCACTGGGGGGGATTTCCTAACGGGTTTGGCCGATGTCTGCCGTGAAGCGCGAGGAGGACGGGTCGCAGTCAGGCGATTTTTTTTGCGGGGACGAGGTTTCTCGGTCATTGAAGGGTTGTTAGAGTAGCAACTCTCCCCTAGGGTGTTCGCTGAAACATCGCAAGGGGGCGATCGCCATCATAAAACGTCAATGTATTTCCCTCAATGCGGTAGCGGTTGGTTTGCTCAAGAGTCTGCAAAAATGACATCTCTATCCTTTGAGCCCGCTGACCGATGCAGGTTCGCCGTGTTGTCGCAACTGCCGAAAACTGCAATTGCTGGCCATTGACGCTGTAGCCACCGTTAAAGTTATTACAGCCACTGAAGCCTGTTGCTCGTTGGCCATTGCCATCAAATTCAATAAACACAGCATTCATCGGATTGCGCGGTGGCATCGGCATATTGGCCAGGCGCTGAAGTTGCCAGCGGCCACTGAGGGGACTTTCAGTCGCACCCGCTTCAAAGGTCAACAGGAGGCGATTGCCCTCAAAGAGCTGTAGGGTATTTCCTTGAATGCGGTAGCGGTTAGTACGGTTGAGCCCCTGTAGCATCTGAGTTTCCACACTCTGAAGCAGCTCTTGACGACATAGGCGTCGGGTGGTTGCTAAGGGGGCAAAAAGGAGGCGCGGGCCGTTGGCGGTGTAGCTACCATTAAAGCTATTACAGCCGGTAAAGCCATTGGCACGGCGGTTGGCACTATCAAACTCAATAAAGGCGGTATCCACTGGAAAGGCTTGATTACCAATGCGTCTGAGATGCCACCGCTGACCGCTGAGGCTCAGTCCCGAAGCTTGGGGGGGAGTGTTATTCGCCGTGGGTTGGGTGGCAACAGCCACGGGTACCAAGCGTGGCAAAGGCAGAAGTCCCCCTTCGAGGCGATAGGTCACGGTGCTAATGCGGCTAGGGCAGCAGAGGGGATCATTAGGGTCATAGCGGGCAAACTCTGCCGTGAATGTACCATCGTTTTGGAACTTGACCTCACCCAGAAACGAGCCATCAGCGCGGGAATCCATCAGATTCGGAGATAGGGTTCCCAAGTAGCGCCCTCTAGAAAAGACAAAGGCCTGATACCCCATCGGGCGACACATGCCATCAAAACCACTATTGCCAAGAATAATTTCCACGTTCTGATGGCGAATGGGTGTACCCACCAAATACCAGCCCCGCTGTTGAATTAGGCGATCCGCTGTGGACTGGGGCGATCGCAGGGTGCTGCGACAGCGGTTTAACTCACTTGGATTGGGATTGCCCTGGGGTGGGAGGTCGAGGAGCGGGAGGGTGGGATTCCAGTTGCGCAGGGGTTGATCGAGCCAAGATTGGGGTGCAGCAAAACTTCTAGGGGCGATCGCCAGCATTGTTGCAACTGTATAGAAAGTTGCCAAGCCAGCGGCAGTGGGAAACCTAAGCATGGTAAGAGAAGGTAATAGGGGGATTTCTTAGCAGTTAAGGACGTACTAGGGAGGATAGGGGTTCCCTATAGCGTTTTCTATAAAGATCAGGAAACCTTTAGGATGTCGCCTGCAGCAAGCACGCCAGAGCTAAATCTTGGGCAGTACTGTCGTGGCCATAGCTAAAGACATGGGGCAAATTGGGGTGAAGCTGTTGGGCAATCTCGCGGTAGGCATAGGGACTGCCATAGACCACCAAACCCATCAATTGATTGTGGGCTTGGAGCCATTCTAGGGTAGCGATCGCCGGCACACTTAACCCTGCTTTGCCGCGGAAGGGGTTGCCACGGCTAAATACCTGCACTAAGGTCGGTGCCTTGGGGAAGCCCGCAATCATTGTCAGCGCCGTTTGCTGATCAATCACTACCCGTTGGTCAAACCCCCAAGTGGGAGGCAGTCTCAATGCTGGACAGGTGCGGTTCAAAAAGCTGGCGTCGAGTGCATCATCCACCACTAGACAATTTACCCCTGAGGTCACGGGTTGCAAAGCTTGGCCAGCCCGCTTGATACTTTCTTGAGCAATAGCGGTGGCCACTTCAATAGCTGGGGTGGTTTGGAAATAGTCCAACTGTAACAAAAGGGGCAGTAAACGCGCCTTTGCTGCTTGAATTCGAGCCACAGAGGCCTGAATCCGCTCGTAGGGAATCCGCCCCGACTCAACAGCAGCAACCACCGCTTCAATGGCTGCGGGGGGATCCAAGGGCATGAGTAAAATATCGGCACCCGCTTCTACGGCTTTGACGGCAGCTTCTGCGGTACCGTAGGTGTGGGCGATCGCCCCCATGACCAAAGCATCAGTCACAATCAGACCCCTAAACCCCATCTCTTGCCGGAGGATGCCCGTGAGAATTTGGGGCGACAGGGTTGCGGGTTGCTCGGCATCCAAGGCAGGGAGGTGCACATGGGCACTCATCACTGCATCCACGCCTGTTTGAATTGCAGCAACAAAGGGCGGCCATTCAATGGCTTGTAGGCGATCGCGATTGTGGGGAATCACGGGTAGTTCCAAGTGGGAATCGGTTGTTGTATCCCCATGGCCGGGAAAGTGCTTTGCTGTTGTTAGCACTGGATAGGTTTTTGCCCCTTGAATAAACGCCGTTGCGAGGGCACTGACAATGTCTGGCTCCTCACCAAAGGCACGCACATTAATCACCGGGTTGGCGGGATTATTATTTACATCCACCACGGGAGCTAAAACCCAGTTTAAGCCGATGGCCAAGGCCTCTGCTGCCGTGGACGCTCCCATTGCCCTTGCAAGATCCACTGCCCGCTGTTGATTCTTTTGGGCTATCGCTCCTAAAGCTGCAGGGGGTGGAAATTGTGTTGCGCCGCTAAAGCGTTGACCAACCCCCTCCTCAATGTCAGCTGCCAACAGTAGGGGAATTGTTGCCCAAGATTGGAGTTGTCGACAGCGCTCTGCCACTTCGACGGCACTGCCCCCCAAGAGAATCACGCCGCCGACTCCCCAGTCTTTAATCCAGTGTTTTAAGGTGTCTTGGGACGGTTCCCAAACAGGATACTGAATCTGGCGATCGTAGAGGTGGCCACTGGCTCGTACAACCACCATTTGCGCCACCTGTGCCCGTAGGGAAAGATCAGCAAGAGGGGGAAGAAATGTCATGAGTGTAATCTCATTCAGAACAAAATTTCATAAATCAATAATTTCCTTATTCAGCATATAAAAAATTGTCTCAAACTCTCTCAGGTAACTTGTCTGATTTTTTATACTAAAAGTACAGCCTTTACCTAATGATGTTGAGGTGAAGTCCGATTCCGTTGCTCCGGTAGAGCAAGTTTCCAGTCTTTTCTGCGGTGTTCAATCATTAAGCCAAAGGCTGGAGCCTAAATCGCTTTCTTTAGGACTTTAGGAGTTGACCTATGTTAAAAGCACTACGTGAGCAACTACAAAGTATGATGGTCTTTTTGATGGAGGCATTTGGGCGCATCTTCACCCCTCGCAACGATCACTATCCTTCCACAGGGGCACAGCCCTTCACGGGGACGCCCTCCCGTAAGGGTTAGTTACTTTCTCCTGCAAGAAAAATCCCCCTAGACAGGTTACAGGTCAAGTCAAGGACGGTCGTTCAGCATCAGCTCTGCCATATTGGCGCCGAGAGGGCTGATGCAATTTTTTTATGAGCTTGGGGCAAGCATCCAAACTGTCAAAATCCAGAGATAATCCTCAGTACTGAAAGTACTGCCAAAAGGGTACAACTGCTAAATTTAACAGCATATTGCAAAATTAGTTAAGGAATGTTTCAGATATTGAATTTTCAGTTAACATTTGAGCATTCTCGAACCCCTATGCTAACTTAAAAGTAGGCACAGAAAGAAAGGTTAACGATAAGAGTGAACTTAAGGCTTGTGCCTCCCAGTCCTTGAGTTCGGGATAAAGCAAAGTTACTCCAAGATAAAACTCACTTCTGTCTTGTGGGTAACATTAAAATCAATCCCTTGAGCTTCACCTTTGTACCTTTATCTTCTTGCTTTATCCAGCCTTATCGTTGGTGTGGTTACTGCCGAAGTCCCCATCCTGTCGTCCATGGGAGTTAAGGCAATACTAGGTAGCCCTCTAGTCTCCAAGGTCGTCAACGTTGACAGCAATTTATTACCTAGTGTCCATGCTCCAAGCTTGATCGGTTGAGATCGTCGAAGGGGGTTGGATCGCCAGCTAAAACCACGTTTTGTCCACGTTAGTTGTTGAGTTAAATATCGTCGTTGCTAACTTTTAAAGGGGTCTTGCTGCCGTCAGCTTGACCCCCTCGTTTTAGGTTATGGGGTTAGTTGCGGTTGTCGCATTGCTCGTGCCAGTTCCGCCGCCACTTCTGGGCGCGAAAACTCTGGGGGTGGCAATTCTCCCCGGCGCAGCATTTCCCGTACTTTGGTGCCTGAGAGGTGAATCCGTTCTTCAGGTTTGCTGGGACTGGTTTTACTGGTGGCCATGGACTGGGTACGGGTGCAGTAGAAAGCATGTTCAAACTTCAAAGGAATAATGCCTAAGGCTGCCGGATCAAATTCATCAAAAATATGCTGAGCATCGTAGGTGCCATAGTAGTCTCCTACGCCAGCATGATCGCGACCGACAATAAAGTGGGTGCAGCCGTAGTTTTTGCGCACTAGGGCATGGAAAATTGCCTCCCGTGGTCCTGCATAGCGCATTGCTGCCGGATTAATGGCGAGAATTACCCGATCTTTTGGGAAATAATGCTCCAGCATAATCTCATAGCAGCGCATGCGCACATCAGCAGGAATGTCATCTTCCTTGGTGGCACCCACAAGGGGATGCAAAAAAAGGCCATCCACAATTTCAAGGGCACATTTTTGGATATATTCATGGGCGCGGTGGATAGGGTTGCGGGTTTGGAAACCAACAATTGTCCGCCAGCCTTTTTGGCGGAAGAGGGCACGGGAATCCACTGGATCAATGCAATAGTTAGGGAATTGGGGATGGGGATGCCGCTCTAGGAGCCAAATGGGGCCTGCAAGGTTGACTTCTCCCTGTTCATAGAGCACCTTGACGCCGGGGTGTTTCTCATCTTCAGTGCGATAGACACAGCGAGCCTCACGGCGTTTGTCATAGGTGTATTTTTCGGTGAGTTCGAGAATCCCCAAAAACTGACCTGCTGCATTATCCAGACGAATGGTTTGGCCAATTTCCAAGGGGGCAGCCACTTCAGCGCTGACAGAGAGAGTAATGGGAACAGACCAAGGCAACCCATTGGCAAGGTACATTTCTTCGACAACTCGCTCGTAGTCGGCCTGTCCCATAAATCCGGTTAGGGGACTAAACCCACCAACGGCAATAAGTTCTAAGTCAGAAACAGCTCGCTCATCAAGGGTAAGGCGGGGCAATTGATCGGCGCGGGCAAGCCAAGCTTGTTTTTGTTCAGGGGAGAGAATGCGATTGACGAGACTACCGCCGTGGGGGGCGATCGCATCCTTGGACTGAACCGTTGGTAATGGACTCAATGGGCAACTCCTTTTTGGAACTGGATGGACTTGTTGCAAAACTTCATAAGATATGAAGTCATTATTGGATGAATAGGTGCAGGAGACAACGGGTGGATGTCTATCGTTACGGTGTGCAACGAGATTGGTGCTGGCGAGGGTGGCAGAGTCGCTACAGTTTTTGGCGACCCGCTTCCCATGGGGGGGCTCCAGTGATCTTGCTCCACGGCTTTGGGGCATCTCTGCGGCACTGGCGATACAATCTGCGGGTCTTAGGAGATCATCAGCCGACCTATGCCCTTGATTTGATAGGGTTGGGGGCAGCGGAAAAGCCAATTGCTGACTACAGTGCTGAATTTTGGGCGGCTCAGGTTCATGCCTTTTGGCAAGGAATTGTTGGCCAACCAGCGGTGATTGTTGGCAATTCCATTGGCGCCTTGATTGCCCTCACCTGTGCCTATCGCTATCCCCAGATGGCAGCGGGGGTGGTGATGCTGAGTCTGCCGGATCCAGCGGTGCGCGAAGAGTTGATTCCAAGGGCGATCGCTCCTCTTGTGAGTGGAATTGAACAGATTTTTACGGCTCCTTGGTTGCTGCGCACCCTTTTTTACATACTCCGCCGCCCCTTCATTGTCAAACGCTGGGCACAATTGGCCTATGCCAACCCCACCTGTGTGGATGATGAATTGTTGGAAATCCTGCTCACCCCTGCCTATGACCGTAATAGCGATCGCGCCTTTGTACAAATTACCCGCGCTATGAGTCGTACAAACTTTGGCCCCAGTGCCAAAACAATGCTCAAACAGGTGTCCCAACCCCTATTGCTGATCTGGGGCAAGCAGGATCGCTTCATCCCCTCGATGCTCAGTCAGCAGTTTCAACAGGTACAACCGAGAATGCAGGTGGTGGAGTTGGATCACACGGGTCACTGCCCCCACGATGAGCAGCCCGATCGCGTGAATACACTGGTTTTGGATTGGTTGCGCAACCACCCACTTTTGAGGGGTTGAGTCCTGCTGTGGCAGGTTCTATGAGCACGGCAATCTTTAGAAGTTGGCGCGTTTGAGGGGGAACAGGGCACTGCTGCTGGGATGGCCGACACGTTTAAGGACTTAAACTTTACCGCCGCTGCTGACATGGCCTTGGGCTTCGTCTCCGCTGTGGCTGCTGGAGAGACACTTGCAGGTCAAACCCTTACTGGCCTCTAGCGATTATTAGTGCCTTGGCCGCCATTGGCGAAAATTTCAACCCCCTTATTCTCCTGAGTCTGGGGGGATTGGTTGGCATCTCTTTGTTATGCTCTATTTAGCGCCGCGAATTTTGCCCACGTTCTGGTTTGAGCGGGTATTAATCCATCGGCGTCACCTCCACCGGTCTATTGCTGATTTGTATAACCCATCAGGGGCACTAGAAGGTTTTGCCTACAAGCAAATTCTCTTTCTGTGCTGGCACTAACAGGTGGGCTGTTGCTGCTGTGGTTGTGATTTGGCTTCTGGAACTATGGCTAAATCCAGCAATCCCTTGTGCAAAATTGACCCTATCTAAGGGGAAACCTAGAATGGAAACGACCTGAGCCGCTGTGCCGTCTCAGGTAAAAGCCGTGTTTTGAGTTTGCCGATGACCTCTGTACTCCTCCAATCCGTTGTTGAGAGTGATGAACGCACCGATCTGCGTCAGTTTTCACGCATCCTGCAACTAGGGGAAAAACGCTATCTCCTGCGCAATGATATTTTGGGTGCCTTTGCAGATTACTGCCGCAACCGCGATCGCCCTGTGCCCACGCCCTCAGAGTCAGGCCTCAGCAAGCTGGTGTTCTATACCCAAGAGATCATTGTTGACAACGAAAGTCTGTGTTGGATTATTCGGCCACGGATTGCCCAGCAGGAGGTGTGTCGGCTGTTGGTGGAGGATTTGACGATCGTGCCCATGACGATTCCAGAATTACTGGATCTGCGCGATCGCCTAGTGAATCGCTATCACCCCAACGAAGGGGATATTTTTGAGATTGACGTTCAACCCTTCTACGACTACTCGCCCATCATCCGCGATGCCAAAAACATTGGCAAGGGGGTAGAGTTTCTTAACCGTTATTTATCCAGTAAGCTCTTCCAAGATCCACGGCAGTGGCAGCAAAACCTCTTTAACTTTCTGCGAATTCATCGCTACAACGGCTATCAACTTTTAATCAATGAGCGTATTCACTCTCCGCAGCAGCTCTCAGAGGGAGTGAAACAGGCCTTAGTGGCTCTTAGCGATCGCGCCGCCGACGAGGCCTATAGTGACTTTCGCTTTGAACTGCAAAATCTCGGCTTTGAACCGGGTTGGGGCAATACCGCTGCGCGAGTGCGGGACACCCTAGAAATTCTCGATCAACTCTTGGACTCTCCGGATCACCAAGTCCTAGAGGCCTTTGTCTCGCGGATCCCAATGCTCTTTCGCATTGCCCTGATTTCTCCCCACGGCTGGTTTGGCCAAGAAGGCGTACTGGGGCGACCCGACACCGGTGGGCAGGTGGTCTATATCCTCGACCAAGTGAAAAGCTTGGAAAAACAAATGCGCGAGGATTTGGAACTGGCAGGGCTGGGAGTACTACAGGCACGGCCTAAAATTATTGTCCTGACTCGCCTGATTCCCAATGCGGAAGGGACGCTGTGCAACCAACGCCTTGAAAAAATTTATGGCACCAATGATGCATGGATTTTGCGGGTACCCTTCCGGGAATTTAATCCCAAGGTGACGCAAAACTGGATTTCTCGTTTTGAAATCTGGCCCTATTTGGAAACCTTTGCCATTGATGCCGAGCGAGAGTTGCGAGCAGAATTTGGCCATGTCCCCGATTTGATTATTGGTAACTATTCCGATGGCAATTTGGTGGCCTTTTTGCTGGCGCGGCGACTCAAGGTAACCCAGTGCAACATTGCCCACGCTTTAGAGAAGTCTAAATACCTCTTTAGTAACCTCTACTGGCAGGACTTAGAGGATAAGTATCACTTCTCACTGCAATTTACGGCAGATTTGATTGCCATGAATGCCGCCAACTTTATTATTAGCAGTACCTATCAAGAGATTGTGGGAACACCTGATAGCATCGGCCAATATGAATCGTACCAGTCCTTTACTATGCCTGACCTCTACCATGTGGTTAATGGGATTGAACTTTTTAGTCCCAAATTTAATGTTGTGCCACCGGGGGTCAATGAGCAGGTGTACTTTCCCTATTACCGCTATACAGAGCGGCTGCAGGGCGATCGCCAGCGGTTGGAGGAATTACTCTTTACCCTTGAAGACCCACAGCAGATCTACGGGCATTTAGAGGATCCTGAAAAGCGTCCTCTCTTTTCCATGGCGCGGCTAGATCGAATCAAAAACCTCACGGGGCTAGCAGAAGCTTTTGGCCGTAGCAAAGAACTGCAAGAGCGCTGTAATTTAATTTTGGTGGCGGGGAAGTTGCGCACCGAAGACTCTAGCGATCGCGAGGAAATTGCCGAAATTGAGAAGCTTTACCAAATCATCCACGAGTACAACCTCCACGGTAAGATTCGCTGGCTAGGGATTCGCTTGCCGAAAGCAGACTCTGGGGAAATTTATCGCATCATTGCCGATCGCCAAGGGATTTTTGTTCAGCCGGCTTTGTTTGAAGCCTTTGGCTTGACGATTTTGGAGGCAATGATTAGTGGGCTGCCCACATTTGGCACTCGCTTTGGCGGTCCTTTAGAAATTATCCAAGATGGGGTGAATGGTTTTTATATTAACCCAACCCACTTAGAAGAAATGGCTGAAACCATTGTCCGCTTTCTGGAGGCTTGCGATCGCGATCCTAACCAGTGGCAGCAGATTTCCAAAGCGGGTATTGAGCGGGTCTATAGCACCTACACCTGGAAAATTCACTGTACCCGCCTGCTCTCCCTCGCCAAGATTTATGGCTTTTGGAACTTCTCTTCCCAAGAAAACCGCGAAGATATGATGCGCTACATGGAGGCACTCTTCTACCTCCTCTATAAACCCCGCGCCCAAGCCCTGTTGGCAGAGCACATGCAGCGATAAGGAACAGTAAATCCCTATCCCAAGATAAACAATGGAGTTGCCACTGTTAAGAATAGAGGAATGCTGCCGCAAAAAGTTTGGTTACTTTGGTTACAAGGAGAAAAAAATGCACCACCTATCGTTGAGCGTTGTATTGAGCAATGGCGCCAAAAAAATCCCACTTGGCAAGTTATTGTTTTGGATCGACAAAACCTGCATGAATTTCTGGACTTAAAGCTACCCAATCACCTATTTTCTAAGTTGACTCCTCAGCAACAATCGGATTTGATTCGTCTGACACTGTTGATGCAGCAAGGTGGGGTTTGGGCAGATGCGACAACTTTCTGCATCACTCCCTTGAATGAATGGTTGTCATCACTGATCAATAGCGGATGCTTTCTGTTTAGCAGGCCGGGAAAAGACCGACTGATTGCCAGCTGGTTTATTGCTGCATACCCCAACCATTACTTGATACATTCTTGGCACGATTTTCTTGCTCATTACTGGCTGGATAATACTTTTGAACCCTTAAATTTTTGGCAACAGCAATTGGTGAATATCCTCTATATTTTCCTAACATTCAATTGTGTTTTCTGACGTAATCACAAAATTTCTAAAAGTTTACCCTTACTACAGTCTGCATTATGCTTTCTTTTCCTTGATTCATCGGGATTCAAGAGCAAAAGAGCTTTGGCAGTCTATACCCTATCTGTCGGCTAACGTGCCTCTAAAATTAGTACGGCGAGGATGATTTCGACCACTTAGTTCTGATCTCAAAAAGGAACTGGAAGAAAACCCTGCACCTCTATACAAGTTGACATGGAAACACCCAAAGCTATCTCAATATTTTTCAAATCCAGAAAAGTTTACATTTTCAACTTTGCATTATCTGTTAACATTTTTTTAGAATCAGCAACGTTGAAACAGCATCGGTCAATCAGATTCATGCCAAATCGATTTTGGCAGGAAATATACTCTAGCAGCCTGAACAGGGATGCCCACTGGGTTAGAACTAGTTTGGCAGTTCTCTATATTGGTCTTGCTGTGGCGATCGCCTTCAAGAAAAACTTTAGACGTAGTGGTAATCAATTGCCCAGCGAGCGAGTTCAGTGCGATTATGGCAACCTGTTTTGCCCAGCATATTGCTGACATGGCTTTCCACAGTGCGCTGACTGATGTGTAACTCTGCAGCAATTTCACGGTTTGACAGGCCTCTGGCAACGTATTGAAGAATCCGCGTTTCTGTGGGGGTGAGTTCGACACCGCAGGGCGAAGTGGATCTAGGAAGTAGTTGCCGTCCTTGGGCTTCCCGCAGGCGAGCAGTCTGGTTGAGGAGGGCTTGGATTTGGGCTAGGAGTTCATCCGGTTCAAAGGGTTTGACCAAGTAAACATCACCACCAGTTTGCAACCCCTTAATGCGATCGTGGGTTTGTCCTTTGGCCGAAAGAAAGAGCACCGGCAACCAACTGAGGTGGGTTTGTTGTCGCACCGCACTGACAAAGCTATAACCATCCATCTGCGGCATCATCACATCACAAATAATTAAGTCGGGGGTTTGCTGCTGAAGAATTGCCAGACCTTCTTGGCCATGGCCTGCAGTTAGCACTCGATACCCCTGCATCTCAAGGTAATCTTTCACCAAAAGAACCAAGTTGGGGTCATCATCAACCAAGAGAATGGTGGCATTTTGCGCAGAGGATGCCTCAAGGTGCATATATTGAAACGATTGCTAGGACTACCTACAACATTGACAGTGCTGGTACAAAGTTTGAGTTGAAATCTGCTGCTTCTTTAGGATAGCTTATTCCTCTGGGGAGAAAGCATGAGTAAACTCTGAAGCAGTCTCTTTGGAGGCTGTCACAATTTGAGAGCGCCCTGCTGCCTTAGCGGCGTAGAGGGCGTCGTCTGCGGTTTTCACCAGTTGGAGGAGAGTCTGCCCATGGGTGGGAAATTGACTGATACCGGCGCTAAAACTCACCTTAAAGCTGTTATGGTTCGGGGCGTGGAATGTGTGATTCCGCAAGCGGTGTAAACAGATGGCAAGACGGTGCTTGGCAACTTCAAGGGAAATATCATAGAGGGCAATTAAAAATTCTTCTCCTCCCCAGCGGGCCACAACATCTTCCATCCGCAGGGACTGTTTCAGTATGCGGGCTGTGGTCACCAATACCTGATCACCAACATCATGACCGTAGGTATCATTGATGCGTTTGAAATGGTCTAAATCTAAAACGACAATAC
Source organism: Thermosynechococcus sp. Uc (assembly GCF_029335995.1). Lineage (NCBI taxonomy): Bacteria > Bacillati > Cyanobacteriota > Cyanophyceae > Acaryochloridales > Thermosynechococcaceae > Thermosynechococcus > Thermosynechococcus sp. Uc. The sequence continues at coordinate 18,481 of NZ_JARJMS020000064.1, read as the reverse complement.
AGAGACTTCGCTGTTGGCGGCCAGCAAGGGTCAAAAAGCGTTCAATATCCTCTGTGGCTTTACGGCGGTTGCTCAGTCCTGTGAGGGGATCCACCTCTGCCAAGCGTTTTAGGAGGCGAGTACGCTCCAAGCGATTGATAATGCGAGTCACTAACTCAGGTCCTACAATTGGCTTACTGACAAAATCATCGGCACCAGCGGCAAAGAGTTGAGTGACAAGAGCTGGATCGGTCGTGGCGGTGAGAAAGAGAATGGGGAGCTGGCTCCAGCGAGGATCATTGCGGACAACTTGACAAAGTTCTATGCCATTGATGCCGGGCATTTGGACATCGAGAATCACCAGTTCAGGATGGGTAGCCTCTAGGACATCCCAAAATTGGTCGGGATCCTGAAGTGAGGTAACACTCATCCCCCAAGGCTCTAAGAGCCGTTTCAAAATGGCCAGAGTAATGGCATCATCGTCAACCGTCAGGATACTGGCGGAGGTCATTTCTTGAGGTTGAAGTAACTGTTCGAGAGCCTGCAACAGCCGCTCGACATCCACAGGCTTACTGAGGGTCATCCGTGAGCCAAGACGAATGGCGGCAAGGCGATCGCGCCATGTGTCGTGGGCGGTAAACACGAGGGCGGGGATCGGCGGACGCTGTTGCCGTAATTGCTGCAAAAACTCGCGGGTGGTGACTTCATCGGGCATCACTTCAGGATTGAGGATGACTGCATTGGGCCAGCAGTCCTCAAGAAAGGTGTTGACCAGCGGCCAGCTATCGATGGCGACGTAGCGAAACCCACCATCAGCGGAGTGTTTTTCAAGGGAGTGAATTAACTCAGCATCGTTGTCAATGTGGAAAACCAAGGGCAGTCCTGAATTGTTGTTATTTTTTGGCTTGGCGGGGGCGATCGCGCTTAAAAGTTGCTGGACAATTTCCAGCAGGGCTTCTGGGGCACAGGGGTAGGAGCAGTAAATGACTTGGGTTTCCGGCTGGGTAGCTAAATCAATAGCGGTGAGCACCAAGATTGGCTCCTGAAACCCGCGATCGCGCACCTGCTGGCAAAAGACCTCAACTGCGGTGCCCAAATGGGATTCATCCACAATCAACAGGTGATAGCGACGACTGGCCAATAGTCCCCAGAGATCTTCAGGGCGTGCTACTACATCCACGCGATGATTAGCAGTCGTGAGAATAGAGACCAGCGTTGCCGCCGCTGCCACATCATCGTGATAGAGCAAAATGGCCATACGTAAGTGTTAGCCCCTGTTACTATCCACTACCCTACTGCTTTGTCTCGATCTTCCTCAAGTTCTTAGGGATACAGACTGCCCCCAGATAAGTTACATATCTTTACGTTTTCACCGCTGCTAAATGCTATTAATTCTCAACAGTGATGCTATAGTAGGCCTAGGCATTATTGAGTATTAGTCTCAATAAGCTGCCCTGTTCATGCTATTCGTTTATCCAAGGAGGAATATTTATGGCAATCGCTAGTGAACCCCCGACTTCTGTAACTCCACCATCGCCAGCAGGTGCAGGCTTGCAAACCTACGGCCAAGCCAACGTCAAGTACGATTGGTGGGCAGGCAATGCCCGATTTGTCGGCCTTTCAGGGTTATTTATCGCTGCCCACGTGGCACAAGCAGCGCTGACCGTATTTTGGGCTGGCGCCTTTACGCTCTATGAAATTTCTCAGTACAAACCTGATCTACCCATGGGGGAACAGGGGCTAATTTTATTGCCCCATCTGGCCACATTGGGCTTGGGCATTGGTGAAGGGGGTAAAGTGGTGGATCTGTACCCCTACTTTGTCATTGGAGCGGTGCATCTCATTTCTTCGGCAGTGCTGGGGGCAGGTGCCCTCTTCCATACGTTTCGTGCCCCCCACGATCTCAGTACTGCCACAGGGCGGGCGCGGCGCTTCCATTTCCGCTGGGACGATCCGAAACAACTGGGAATCATTCTGGGGCACCATCTGCTCTTTTTGGGATTGGGTGCCCTGCTGTTCGTGTTGAAGGCAACGATTTGGGGTGGGCTGTATGACGCAAATTTGCAAACAGTACGCCTTGTTACTGAACCCACATTAGATCCCTTTGTTATCTATGGCTACCAAACCCACTTTGCCAGCATTGACAATCTGGAAGACTTAGTGGGTGGGCATATCTACGTTGCCATTTTGCTCATTGCAGGTGGGATTTGGCATATTCTTGTGCCGCCGCTGAGTTGGGCACGGAAAGTGTTGATGTTTAATGCTGAAGCCATTCTCTCCTATTCTTTAGGCGGCATTGCCCTAGCGGGGTTTGTGGCGGCCTACTTCTGTGCAGTGAATACGCTCGCCTACCCCGTAGAGTTTTATGGTCCACCTCTAGAAGTCAAATTGGGAATTGCTCCCTACTTTGCAGATACAGTTGACTTGCCTCTGGGGCAGCATACTCCCCGTGCTTGGTTAGCCAATGCCCACTTCTTCCTTGCCTTTTTCTTCCTCCAGGGACATCTCTGGCACGCGCTCCGAGCCATGGGATTCAATTTCAAGCAACTAGAAGCTTTTCTCAATCCAGTTGTTGAAAATTAATCGCATTAATTCGCCTCTTGAGCCATGGGTGCTGCCCTCGATCTAAGAGATCGAGGGTTTTTTATGCATTGAAGGAAAGCTTTCATTGCTTTTGGGAAGATTTGGTACCCCTAAGCTGTCGCGCGATCGCGGGCGCAAAGAACATCAAAAAAGCAATTTGAACCGTAAAGATCCAGCCATAGTACCGCAGGAGGGGATGCAAATCCCACTGTGCCATGAACCCTAAACTGGCCACTGTCCACAGGAGGATCACTGCTGGCAATAGCAGCTTCTGCTTTGGGTATGCCATATTCAGATTTTGCTTAGGTTTCGTTTTGCATGGCCTGCATGCGGGCTTTGGCTTTGGCGGCACTCTTTTTCAGGGCTTGCAGACGCAGTTCATAGCGCTTGCGTTGGCGGCGGTTGGGCGCTTGCTCAATTAAGAATTTGAGGGCACTGCCCAGACTTTTGTAGGCGTTGGGAAGTTCATAGCCAAAGCGAGTCGCCAAGGCGATCGCTCGTTCATCAGCAGCAATGGCTTCTTTGAGAACCTTTTCACTATTGTTGCGCTGGTAGAGTCGCCAACCTGAAAAGACACACAGTCCAAGGGCAAGCGTGAGTAACAGGCCGTCCTGTACCCAAAGTTCGCCCACAGCACCCCCCAGACCAATGGCCAGTGCAGCCATCTCCCAGCCATCACGAGGAATCGTGTCATTTTGGATGCGAGCTACTTCATGCCAAAAGAGGAGGTTGCGTTGATCCTTGGCCAACTGATCCCAGCGTGCCAAATCAATTTGAATTTCCACCTCATCCTTGCCAATTTCTTCGCAGGTGATGAGGGGAGGATTTACCCCACTGGCTGGTTCAATCATCACCCAGCTTTGCAGCTCTGGTGGCAAAAGAGATTTAAGACGGCGCAATTCTGCTAAGTCAGAACGGGCAACTGAGGATGCAGCCGAGGTCATAGCACAACACAATCCTAGGGTATTTCTTACCTATCTTAACAGTTTAAGGCTGAGCAATCGGGATGACAGGATTTGAACCTGCGACCCCTTCGTCCCGAACGAAGTGCGCTACCAAGCTGCGCTACATCCCGATAACTTATTTAAGATAACATTTGCCGGCTCTTTTCTCAATTGACCTGTGGGGATTGTGCCATCAAGAAATTTAGGCCAAATTTAGTCCATTGTTCAAACTAGGGCAGCTAAAACCCTTTCTGAGAAATGATTTGAGAAAACCGCTCTATTGCGGCACCCGCAATCACCTGAGATCAAGTGTTTGCCCGGCCTGTTTTGTTCATCTGCTCACCTAAGCTATGCCGCATTGGCCAGGCTTGGCTTTTTGTATATCTCGTGTGAGATTGCACATCTCACCAAAAGCCTTATTACAAGTCTAAGTATCTCATCTAAGATGAAACTCATGACAAGTTGCAAATACACCCGCTTGCGCAGGGATGGGGACTTTCTCTTCAAGGTTAAGACTTGATAAAGTTTTGTCCTTAGGGCAAGACTGTGCTATAAATTGAGAATTATCCGCAATAAGCTACTTTCAAAAAGTTGTTAAATGCAATATGTCATCACCCTCATGGTCGCCTTTTACCTACATTGCCGACCCCCATCATCAAAGGCAGCGCTGGAGAAAAGGCATGTCTAAACTGATTTCCCTTGCGGAAGCCAAGGTGGGCGATCGCTACACCATTGCGAAATTAATATGCAGCAATACTCAACAACTTCTAGGGATGGGTTTGGCACCGGGGGCAGTCATTAGCATTTTGCACCGGAGTGATAGCGGCTCAGTAATGGTAGGTCTTGATTCCCAGCGATTTTGTCTTAACCACGAGCTAGCCCAACACATTTTGCTCAAGGCGCCAGAGCTTCCAGTGGTGAACCTGCGCACTGCTCCGGTTGGTACTCGTCTGCGCATTATTGGTTATGCTCCCACTCACCCTAGCTACAAACGCAAACTATTAGCAATGGGCTTAACCCCCGGCACCGAAGTGGAGGTGATTCGCCATGCTCCCTTGGGCGATCCCACAGACATTAAAGTGCGCGGCTTTCATTTGACCTTGCGCAAGGATGAAGCCGAGGCCCTTAAGGTGTCTCCCCTCTAGGTAAGGAATGTTCTATGGCAGCAACAATTGTTCTGATTGGCAACCCAAATTGCGGTAAGACAACCATTTTTAATGGCCTCACAGGAGCCAACCAGCGGGTGGGGAATTGGCCAGGAGTAACTGTTGAGCGCAAGGAGGGTTCCTATTGGGATCGCGACCTCACCGTAACGGTGGTGGATTTGCCGGGGGTGTATGCCCTCGATGCTGAGGAAAGCGGCCTAGATGAGCAGATTGCCCGCAAGTTTCTATTGGCGCGCGAGTACGATTTGGTCGTCAATATCCTAGATGCGGCGAACTTGGAGCGCAACTTTTACCTGACTTCACAGCTGCTCGATCTGGGGGTACCGCTCCTCCTTATCCTCAACATGATGGATGTAGCCCGTGCCGCAAGAATCAACATTCATACAGAGACGCTGAGCCAACGTTTAAGCCTTCCTGTGGTGCCCTTTTGTGCCAAACAAAAACAGTATTTTCAGCAACTGCGGCAGGAAATTCGCACTGCCTTGAAAGCTCCCCCCCTATCCCCAGTGAGCATTCCCCAACCTCCCGTCCTTGAGGAGGCCATAGCTGATCTGCTGACCCAAGGTGCTCAAAATCGGATGCAAGCCTTGGTTTGGCTGCAATATGCCGAATCCGTTTCTCAAGAGGTGGTTCCCCCCTTGCGCCGATGGCGACAGCGGATTCACCAGACCTTAGGGGAAGATATTGATCTCATCATTGCCGATAGTCGCTATTGCTGGATTCAGAGCCTGATGGCCGACATTCTTGAGCAACGCGATCGCCTGACAACCACCGTCTCGGATCGCATTGACCGCCTTGTTCTCAACCGTTGGCTCGGCATTCCGATTTTCTTTGCCGTCATGTACTTAGTGTTCCTTATCTCAATTAACGTGGGGGGTGCCTTTATTGACTTCTTTGATATTGGCGTGGGCACGTTGGTTGTAGGCTGGCCAACGCAGATCCTTGAAACTCTAAATGCCCCCGGTTGGCTGATTGGTCTTTTGGCCGAAGGGGTAGGGGGCGGTATCCAAACAACGGCAACATTTATTCCCCAAATTGGTTTACTTTTTATTTTTCTTACCCTACTTGAAGACTCTGGTTATCTCGCCCGAGCGGCCTTTGTCATGGATCGACTCATGCGCTGGATGGGTTTGCCGGGTAAATCTTTTTTGCCGATGCTGGTTTCCTTTGGCTGTAATATCCCCGGCATCATGGCTACCCGTACGCTCGAAAATCGGCGCGATCGCCTGATGACGATCCTTATGAATCCCTTTATGTCCTGCGGCGCTCGTCTACCGGTCTATGCCTTGTTTGTGGCGGCTTTCTTCCCGCGCAATGGTCAAAACCTAGTTTTTTTACTCTACATATTGGGAATTGCGGCTGCCATCTTTACGGGTTTCTTAATGAAGCACACTCTTTTTCAGGGGGAGATTGCGCCTTTTGTCATGGAATTGCCCCCATACCATCTGCCCACATTTCAGGGAGTACTCCTGCAGGCTTGGGAGCGGCTGAAGACCTTTATTGTGCGGGCAGGCAAGATGATTGTTATTCTTGTTGTCATCCTTGGGCTGCTCAACTCCGTGGGCACCGATGGCCGCTTTGGCCAAAAAGATAGTAGCCAGTCAATTTTGAGTGCTTTTAGTCGCCAGATTACCCCTATCTTTGCGCCCATGGGAATTCAGGCCAACAACTGGCCAGCAACGGTAGGACTCTTTACAGGCATCTTTGCCAAGGAAGTGATGGTTGGAACAATGGATGCCCTCTATACCGATTTAGCCCGCCAAGAGAGCCAAGGGGTTGAAGGGGAGGATGAACCGGAAGCACCTTTTTCAGTCTGGGAAGGATTGAAGGAGGCAGTGTTAAGCATTCCCCAAAATCTCAGTGAGATTGGGCAGCAAATGCTAGATCCCTTGGGATTGAAGGTGCTGCAGAACGTTGATAACCCCGAGGCAGCCGCTGAAGTGCAGGAGGTGCACTACACTACCTTTGGTCAAATGGCCAAGCGCTTTGGTACACCCACGGCGGCCATTGCTTTTCTATTGTTCGTGTTGCTCTACTTTCCCTGTGTGTCGGCCACTGCTGCTGTCTATCGGGAAACGAATTTGGGCTGGACAGTTTTTGTTACGGCTTGGACTACAGGCTTGGCTTATTGGGTGGCCACGGCCTACTACCAACTCATGACCTTTGCAGCCCATCCGCTGTTTTCATTCCTGTGGTTATTGGGTTTAGGGGTGGTGATGGGGATGGTGATCATGGGCTTGAAATACTGGGGCGATCGCCAGCGGTTTTCTACACTAGGGAGACAGTGATCGTGCTCTTACAACTCCAAGAGTATATCAAGAACCGTCAAATTGTGTCTTTGCGGGAATTGGCGACCCATTTTCGGGCACCGCCAGCAGCAATTAAGCCCATTTTGGAGCAACTCATCCGCAAAGGCCGGGTGCAAAAAGTAGCCCCTAGCAACTGTAGCGGTTGTAACCAATGCGGCTCAGAGACCTTTGAACTTTACCAATGGAGAATCAGCAATGCTATCAGAAGCAATGACCCAGCGACTCAATGAACAGATCAACCTTGAAATCTACTCAGCACATCTCTACTTGCAAATGAGTTCTTGGTGTGCCCACAAAGCTCTCGAAGGTTGTGCGACATTCCTCAGTCGGCATGCCGACGAAGAGATGGCTCACATGCGACGCCTGTTGAATTACATGCACGAAACCGGTGCTTTGGCCATTCTAGGGGGTATGGAAGCGCCGCTACATACCTTTCAGTCTCTGAAGGAGATGTTCACCAAAGTCTATGAGCATGAACAGTTCGTGACCCGCAAAATCAATGAGCTAGTACGCTTGGCAGATACGGAGCCTGACTATGCAACATTGGAATTCTTGCAGTGGTACGTTGCCGAACAACACCAAGAGGAATTTTTATTCAAGAGCATCCTCGACAAAATTGAACTGATTGGCACCGAGGGGCAGGGACTCTTCTTTATTGACCAAGAAATTGGCAAGCTTGCCTCAGCCAAGTCGCCCACTCACCCTCACCCTAAAAGATGTGGTGCCCACTAACCCTAAAAGATGTGGTCGATGCCCGTCGTCCGAAAAGTTGGGTGTCGCTTGAGAAAGTGTCATAGGACGCTCTACAGGTCTTTGCAAACCTAAAGTATGGTTTAGTTAGTGAGGAGTGATTCGCAAACAAAAGTCCTGGGGTCGAAACACGGCAAGACTCCCAGGACTTTTTATTTGGGTCTAAAGCAGATACATTAAAAGTATGCCGTTGCGAATTTCTGGCCAGCGATCGCTCAAAACGCTTCCCGGCCACAATACCCGACCCACAAGTGCAAAGGTTCGCCAAGCAATTTTTAATATCTGGCAAGGCCGCCTAGAAGGGTGTTATTGGCTTGATTTGTGTGCTGGTACGGGTGCAATGGGAGCAGAAGCTCTTGTTCGCGGTGCTCAATGGGTGGTAGGGATTGAACAATCTCCCCAAGCCTGTCAAGCCATCCGTCAAAACTGGTCAGCCTTGGCTCAACCCCATCAGCACACGCTTCTGTTGCGGGGGGATGTCCGCCAGAAACTCCTCCAACTCCCTGTGCCACAGTTTGACTTGATCTACTTTGATCCCCCCTACAAGAGCGATTTATATCTCCCCGTTCTGCGGTTACTTTGGCAACAAAGGTGTCTGAAGCCAACGGGGGAAATTGCCGTTGAGTGTCACACCAAAAACCCCCCGGCTTTAGAGGCCATTCTAGCAATCGGCTGGCAGCAGCAGCGAATTAAAATCTATGGCAGTACAACGGTGCTCTTCTTTTGTGGCCACCCAATTTAATTCCATCCTTCCAAAATTGGGAATATTCAATCGGCAGTGTGGCAGTTGCAGGAGGCTCTGTACGCGCGGTACAGTGTCCATAGCATTCTGCAGCAAGCCAAGGAGTGCACCTGTTTACAGTGAATCAGGTTCTTGACGCCAGCAACCGCCAAGGACGGAGTTAGATGCTAGGTGCTCTTCCTATTCTGCCAATGTCTCGCTAGTGGTTCCTCAACAGGGATTTTCTATGCAAACTCGCCCCCTCGGTCGCACGGAGATTCAAATTACGCCGCTCATTCTTGGCACTTGGCAAGCCGGTAAACGTTGGTGGGTCGGCATTGAAGATGAGGAGTCCATTCGCACGATTCGTGCAGCGGTGGCAGCGGGGATGACCACCATTGATACGGCGGAGGTTTATGGGGATGGTCACTCAGAGCGGATCATAGCCGCAGCCGTAGGGGAGCTGCGCGATCGCTGTGTCTATGCAACGAAGGTGTTTGCCAACCATTTGCGCTACAAAGAAGTCATTGCCGCTTGCGAGCGATCGCTCCGTAACCTTAACACCGACTACATCGATCTGTATCAAATTCACTGGCCGGCGGGTTCCTTTAACTCAGAGGTTGTGCCCATTGAGGAAACCATGCAGGCAATGGTGGAGTTGAAAGTTGCCGGCAAAATCCGTGCCATTGGTGTCTCCAACTTCTCCCGTGCCCAACTGGCCGAGGCAATGCAGTACGGGCGCATTGACAGTGTTCAGCCTCCCTATTCCCTCTTCTGGCGTTGGGCAGAAACAGAATTAATTCCCTTCTGCATTGAGCACGATATTACCATTTTGGCCTACTCCCCCCTGGCTCAGGGGTTACTCACGGGCCGCTTTGGTCCTGACCATCGGTTCGATCCTGACGATAACCGCGCCAAAAACCAGCTCTTTCAAGGGGAAACCTATACCCGTGCCCTCGAGGCCATTGAACTCATGAAACCCATTGCCACCAGTTTGGGGACAACGGTGGGGAATTTGGCGCTGGCTTGGGTCTTGCATCAACCGCAAACCTGTGCTATCGTTGGTGCTCGCCATCCAGAGCAGGTATTAGAAAACATCAAAGCGGCTGACCTTCACTTGGATGAATCTATTTTGGCCATGCTGGATGACATTAGCCAGCCGGTCATCGCCACTGTTGATCCAAAGAATCCAGTAATGTGGAAGTGGTAGTTCAGATTTAGCCATGTCTTTATGAAACTCCTTGGTCTTGGTGCAATTGTTCTCTACCTCTTGATTGCCCTGCGCTTTTGGCAAGGATTTCACCGCACGTACTACACCCAATCGCGCTTTATTCTTAGCGTGCTGTGGCTACCACTCCTTATGAATAAGTCCTATCGCGAAAACTTTCGTCGCGCGTTACTGGGCTAGGTGGAGGGGGCAATTTGGCTGATTGGCGGCACCCATGAGAGTCGCTGGATTGCGGATTTAATCGTATCTCAAGGGTTTCCTTGCTGGGTAAGTGTGACCACAGCAGCCGCCTCTGGTCTCTATCCAGCTCATCCGTTGCTCACGTGCCATGTCGAGCGCTTGACCTCTAACCGTGCCCGCGAGTTAATTCAACAACACTCTATTCAAGGGATTGTGGATGCTTCCCACCCCTTTGCAGCGGAGATCTCTGCCCTTGCCATTCAGCTTAGCCAAGAACTGGGGCTACCTTACTTGCGCTTTGAACGCCCGGAGTTGCCCCAGGCAACGGGTATCTATACAGATTTAGCGACGCTGCTGCAAGGTAATCTCTTGGTGGGGGAGCGGGTGTTGTTGACCGTGGGGGTAAAACCGTTGGCAGCCTTTGCTCTCCTCCAGCGTCAGGCAACGCTCTTTGCACGGATCTTGCCCACAGTTACTGCCCTAGAAGCCGCCTTAGGGGCTGGGTTTGATCGCCAGCGGTTAATTGCCATTTTTCCACCGGTGTCCCAAGAACTAGAGCGCGCTCTTTGGCAACAGTGGCAGATTACAGCGGTGGTGACCAAGGCCTCGGGCAGCGAGAGTGAGCGGATCAAGCAACGAGTTGCTCAAGCGTTGGGGGTGAAGCTGATTACCCTGCAACGCCCCCCTCTGATTTACCCGCGCCAAACGAGCGATCGCGCCGGTGTCGAGGCCTTTTTGCAGGAGTTAGCCTCCCCTAGACAAAACGATCCGTGACCGCCCCCAGACTACTAGAAGAGACAAGTTTGGCATACTTTGCTAAAACGCCACGGGTATAGCGCGGTGCCGGCGGCTGCCACTTGGCGCGGCGGGCGGCCAGTTCTTCCTCACTGACATTCAATTGCAGGAGTCGCTGATGGGCATCAATGGTAATAGAATCTCCCTCCTCCACAAGGGCAATTGTTCCCCCCACAGCAGCCTCGGGAGCAACGTGACCCACCACCATACCATAGGTACCGCCGGAGAAGCGGCCATCGGTAATGAGGCCAACGCTATCCCCTAAACCGGCACCGATAATGGCAGAGGTGGGAGCCAGCATTTCCCGCATCCCGGGACCACCCACAGGACCTTCGTAGCGAATGACAATGACATCGCCAGGGTTGATCTTACCGGCAAGAATTGCTTCTAAACAGGCTTCCTCGGAGTCAAAGACGCGCGCCGGTCCGGTGATCTGGGGATTTTTTACCCCGGAGATTTTGGCAACTGCTCCTTCAGTGGCTAAATTCCCCTTGAGGATGGTTAAGTGGCCGGTGGCGTAAAGAGGCTGGTCAAAGGGACGAATCACTGTTTGGTTGGGGTTGGGGGTATCGGGCACATCGCGCAGCCGCTCGGCAATGGTCTCTCCTGTAATTGTCAGGCAATCGCCGTGGAGCAGTCCGGCATTGAGGAGCATTTTCATGACTTGGGGGATGCCGCCTGCCCGATGTAGATCGGCGGTGACGTATTTCCCTGAGGGTTTGAGGTCGCACAGGACAGGCACCCGTTGGCGAATGGTTTCAAAGTCATCAATGGTCAAAGGAACCTCGGCACTGTGGGCGATCGCCAAAAAGTGTAGCACTGCATTTGTAGAGCCACCGATCGCCATGATCACGCTGAGCGCATTTTCAATGGATTTACGGGTGATAATATCGCGGGGGCGGATATTTTTGCGGATTGCCTCCACTAGCACTTTGCCCGCCAGCTCCGTGCTGTCTGCCTTTTCGGCGTCCTCCGCCGCCATGGTTGAGGAGTACATCAAGCTCATGCCCATGGCTTCAAAGGCCGAGGACATCGTATTGGCCGTAAACATACCACCGCAGGAACCCGCCCCTGGACAGGCATGGTGTTCAATGGCGTGGAGCGTTGCCTCATCCATTTTGCCGGCACTAAACTGACCCACCGCTTCAAAAGCACTGACAATGGTAAGGTCTTGCCCCTGCCAGTGACCGGGCTTAATTGTGCCCCCATAGACAAAAATGGCAGGAATGTTCATCCGTGCCATGGCAATCATTGCCCCAGGCATATTTTTATCGCAGCCGCCGATCGCTAATACCCCATCCATACTTTGGGCATTACAGGCAGTCTCAATCGAATCGGCAATCACATCCCGCGAAACGAGGGAGTATTTCATCCCCTCGGTGCCCATGGAAATACCATCGCTGACGGTAATCGTGCCAAATAACTGCGGCATCCCTCCTGCTGCGCGAATGCCCGCTTCGGCACGACTGGCTAAGGTAGCAATCCCCATATTGCAAGGGGTAATGGTGCTGTAGGCACTGGCTACGCCAACAATTGGTTTGTTAAAATCCTCATCGCCAAAGCCCACGGCTCGCAGCATGGCTCGGTTGGGGGTGCGTTGAACGCCTTGTGTAATGATGCGACTGCGCCAGTTGTCTGCCATAGTGTTCTCGCGATCGGCCTAAACATAAATAAAACATCCTTCTATTTTCCCCCACTTGTGGGCGATCGCTCTAGAGGGCTAGCCAAATAAAACCATAGGGCAGTCAACAACCCTAAGCCAGAGAGATACTTCACACCGTTGGGAATCAATGGATTGGGCGACCAAAAGCCCTCAATCATACCCGCAATAACCAACAGCGGCACAATTCCAAATATGAGTTGCACCGCTAAGGCACCATTGCGCTTCAAGGCGCTAAGGCGACGATATTGCCCCGGCAAGAGAATCGCTTGCCCTAGCAATAGACCCGCAGCCCCCGCCAGAAAAATGGCGGGCAACTCCAAGGCACCATGGGGACTGACAAAGGCCCAGAAGGAATACTCTAGGTTATGTTGCGCCACAAGAGCAGCAATTGCCCCAAGATGCAAGCCATTGTTCCAAAGGATATAAAGGGTTCCCAGTCCCCCTAGGATTCCCCCCGCCAATGTTGCAAAGGCTACACTCAGGTTGTTGGTCATAATGGCGCTGGAGGCCAAGGGTTCGACGCCCACAATAGACCCCATCCACAGCTTGCCCTCCTCTTCCACAAGGGACAGAATATCTGAGGGCACCACCAGTTCCAAAAACTGGCGATCGCGCCACGCATACCACCAAGCAATCGCAGCAGCCACAAGAAAGACCCCCAAGGCAAAGGCCGTATAGCCCCATGTTTGCTGAACAACCGCTGGGAAGTCCAGCCGGAAAAACCACCAGACCCTGCGCCAATCTTGGCAGCGCCGCCCCTGATAGATCTGGCTGTAGCCCCGCAACGTCAACCCCTGCAAATAGTTGACAAGGTTACTGCCTAGGCGGCGCGTTTTTGCCCGTGCCAGATCCGCACTGACTAAGCGGTACAACCGACTGAGGCGGCAAATTTCCGCTGCTGACAGGCTTTGAATCCCCTCCATCTCAGCACGGTTGAGGAGTTGTTCAAACTCGAGCCACTGCGGCTCCTGCCGTATTAGCCAGCGTTCAACATTCATGGTCTATTGATTCCTCTTGAATCGCCCCCAAAAAGGACTCTAGGCGTTTGCGGGGAATGTAGGGCCAGCCGCCATTGGTTTCAATATCCCGCAGCAGTTTATAGAGCGCTTGGCGATTGGTGGGCAACGCTGCCTGAAACTGATTGTCACAAATTTCGCGGTGCAATTGCTCCAAAAGACGCAGCAGTGCCAACAGGTCATGGACATTCCCGTTGGCTTGCTCAGCCGCCATGCGGATACGTTCAGCAAGGGCATTGAGGTCGGTTGTACTGAAACGGGATGGCAAGGAAATCATCTTTTTCTATCAAGCTTTTTGAATTGGGAATAACGATTTTCTAGCACAGTTGCTAGGATGGCAACACTACTAGAGAAAGAGGTTTTGGGACAATGCTTTGAACATCTGTTGCCCTTGTGGGGGCAGCAACTTTGAGCCTAGGGCTGGCGATCGCCCCTTTTGTCTTGGCAGAAATGGAAGTGGCTCGCGACAGTAGGGGTCGGGTGTACACCGTAGATATGGAATGGCATTATCCAAGTGGAGGGGAGACGATCACCGGCATCCTGTAATCCCTACAACGTTAAAAGCGAGTATCACGGTTGGGATTAGCTATCCCCCCGCTACGATAGCGGGTGATATTGCCCGTACGGTCTGCGGCCGTTAATCTGCTGTTGCGCCAATACCCCGTGCGAGGTCAGCGGGGGGAAAGACCCCTAGCTCAGTGATGATGCCGCTAATTAAATGGGCAGGGGTGACATCAAAGGCAGGATTGTAAAAATCCACCCCAGCCGGCGTAATGCGGCTAAACCCCACCTGATAGATTTCTTGGGGATGTCGCTCTTCAATGGGAATTTCTGCCCCAGTGGCAATTTGGGTGTCAATGGTAGAAAGGGGTGCCGCAACAAAGAAGGGAATGTTGTGGGCTTTGGCGGCAAGGGCAACGCTATAGGTGCCAATTTTATTAGCGGTGTCCCCATTTAGGGCAATGCGGTCGGCACCCACCACCACCGCGTCAATCATCCCCCGCTGCATACAGTGAGCCGCCATCGTATCGGCAAGAAGGGTAACGGGAATGCCCTCCTGCACACATTCCCAAGCGGTTAATTTAGCTCCCTGAAGGCGAGGACGAGTTTCATCGGCATAGAGCCGCTCCAAGCGACCCGCTGCCCAAGCCGCACGAACTACCCCTAACGCTGTTCCATAACCTGCTGTCGCTAGGGCACCGGCATTGCAGTGGGTGAGCAGGCGCAACTTCTCGGGAGTTTTCGGCAGGACACCAAGACCGTTTTCACCAATGGCTTGACAGGTGTGCACATCTTCACGGGCAATGGTTTGGGCGGTTTCAAGAAGGTGCCGCTGTAATTCCGCCAAAGTGGCTGTGGGTTGCTGGGCTGCCCTTAACATGCGGTCAATCGCCCAAAATAAATTCACTGCGGTTGGGCGAGTTTGGCGCAATTCCGAGGCAACATTCTCAAGGTGCGCCAAGAACCCTTGGCGATCGCTCCCTTTGTACTCTCTTGCCCCCAAAACCATGCCAAAGGCCGCTGCCACACCAATTGCCGGCGCACCCCGTACAACCATTGTCCGAATGGCAGTGGCCATGTCCGCTACAGTGGTGATGTCCTTCAGTTCATACTGTTCTGGCAAGCGGGTTTGATCAATTAACTGCACGCGATCGCCCGCCCACACCACAGGAAAGATGGTTCCGACATTTGCTGTAACAGCCACAACAGCCTCCGTATCTAATTAGTTCTTAAAAGAGATACCTCATCATCGCTGAGGGGGTAAATTTACTTTAACCGTTCAAAGTCAATCTCTAGGCAAAGGTCAGTTCACCATTGACCTCTAGACGGGTAAATTGGTTAGGAATCAAAAACTGCTCCCCCAAGGTCTCCGCCACACTGGGGGTAATCCAGCCCAGTTGCTTCAAAAGTTGAATGGCAACGGCATATTTGGCCCGCTTGGCGCCATCGCTGACCTTAATTGCTAATCCCATGCCCTCGCCCACACGACCTACGCACTGAATTCCCTCAGCCCCAGACTTACTGAGGATTTCTCCCTCGGTAAGGCGCATCAACTCGCTATCAAAGGCACCGGGTCCGGCAACAAAATCAGGATGGTGGGTCATGGCACGAACGACGCGCTCCATTGCCCAGTCATTGCCAGAGGCCAGTTGGCCGTAAAGGGTGGCCATCTGCACCAGTTGCATCAAGTACGTGGGCGCCCCACAGTCGTCGTGGGCACAGATGAATTCTGCGGCGGGCATCCTTAGCAATTCCGCCACCTTGGAAAGGATTAAAGTCTGCACCGGGTGATTTTTGTGGAGATAGCTTGTCAATGGCCAATTGCGCTGTTGACAAACTGCTAGCATTCCTGCGTGTTTCCCCGAACAGTTGTGCTGGAGTGCCCCTTGGCGGCCGGCAGGAACGGGACATTGCAACGCCGTGGGATCGACATCAGCCCGCCAGAGAATGTTAAAGACTTGGCGGACTTGCTCAATACGGCCTTGGTGGGAACTACAGATAATGGCAAGGTCGCGATCGCTCAAATCAAACCGTTCCATCGTTCCTGTGGTGGTCACTGCCAAGGCTTGAAAGGGCTTGAGAGCAGAGCGGACAAAAGCAGCGGTTTCTACATTTCCTGCAAGGGCAAGGATGCGACCCCGGGCATCACAGACAACGGCATGGACATGGTGGCGCGACTCAACAATCCCTTCCCGCAGTAAATAAACATCGAGGGGAGGGGCTTGGGTGCGTTTGGACATAGGTTCGGTCATGCAGGTAAATGAGCAACAATATCAGCAGCAGCTACAGGAGTGCCCAAACAAGGGCAAGGCCCACAGAAAAGATCACTAGCGCCAAAAGGGTCACCTGTAGCCGTTGCAAAACTGGGCGCAACTCGTAGGTATAAATTAGGCGATCTTGGGCTAATTCAGCTTCAGGCTTTTGCCATTCTTGACCGTCATACCAGCCTGTTTCTTCATAAACAACGGTGGGACGTTGCAGGCGATCGCCCACGTAAACCCAACCCAACACAAGGCGCAGGAGAATGAGTAATAACAAAAAATTTGCTCCTAGGGCACCGGCTAAAAGTGTGTGAAAAGGTGCCTCTTTCAAAGAAAAGCTGGCGATCGCCACCGGCTCACTGACTAACCAAGCGACTCCCCACAGCAGTGCCAAACGCCGTCGAAAACGCGGATGCGGCCAAGTTGACCACTCAAAAAACCAAGAGGCTTTGAGGTCACGATATTCGTTAATGGGTCGTTGATCTGCCGGGACGGGACAGAGAATCTGAGACACAGTGGCACAAGTTCAAGGACGTTGTTTCCAGCATACCAGTCTCCTTGAAGTCATGGATCGCCACAGGGGGCAGGAAATTGGGCTGCCCTGAGTGGTGCAAAACTTTTGCTGCTATATTAATTGTTGCCAAGTTGTTGCTACATGAATCATTCTTTAACTTCCTTGCGGCACTGTTGATGGAATGGCACCAGTCTGATGTTGCGCAATTGCGGGCAATTGACCAGTTGCTGGCGGGACACAACCTGAGTCCAGCACAATACGACATTACGCGCCGTGTAATTTATGCAACAGGGGATTTAGAATACCTAAATTTAATTATTTATTCAGAGCAGGCTCTGCAATCCGGTGTGGCGGCTCTGGCCGCTCATACCCCGATTGTGGTGGATGTTACGATGGTACAGGTGGGCGTCCTCTCCTGCACCCAAAACACATTTGGTAATCCCATTTACTGTGGGGCAGAAACCTTTACCCGTCCGCAGCAAGAAAAGTCCCGCATTGCCTTTGGCATTGAAACCTTGGCGCGGCGCCATCCCACGGCTATTTTTGTCCTCAGTAGCGATCATTCAGCCCTAGAACCGTTACTGACTTTAGTGGAAGCTCAAGAAATTCGCCCCGCGTTAATTATTGACGCCGCCCCCAATTTTCTCTCCCCCATTTTGGAACGCTTGCAAAAGTCCTGGGTGCCCCACATCTCCATTAAGGGTTGTAAGGGGGGCGTCAGCGTTGCCACAGCAATTATGAACGGTTTACTGAAGTTGGCTTGGACAGCCTATGGTGACCCCCTGCCCTGAGCCGAGTGAGTGGCTCTGTGTTGGCCAAATTATCGGCGCCCATGGCCTGCGGGGGGAAGTCAAGGTCAAGCCCTTTAGTGACTTTCCCGAGCGCTTTACGGTGGCGGGTTCCCGTTGGTTGCGATCGCCCCGGCAGCCACAACCCTATGCTGTCACCCTTGTGCGCGGGCGATTTTTGCCCCGTGCTGAACAGTTTGTAGTTGCCTTTGCTGAGGTCAGCGATCGCACCGCAGCGGAGGCGCTTAAAGGTGCAGAAATTTTGGTGCCTGCGAGCGATCGCCCCTCCCTTGCAGTCAATGAATACCACCTTATGGATTTAATAGGACTGGCGGTGTATCACCAAGGTAAGCCGGTTGGCGAGGTGGTGGGCTTGGTCAATGCAGGCAATGACTTACTGGAAGTGCGGTTACTCGACCCTGCCCAAGAAGCGCCCCCATTGGTTTATATTCCCTTTGTGCCGGCCATTGTCCCGGTAATTGATCTCACAGCACGACGCATTGAAATCGATCCACCGTTGGGGTTGTTGCCCTGATCAATCCCTACCAAAATCGTTAATAATAGGGATACTTCTACTTTTTTAGCCCCGACTCTGGAAATTGTTGTTGAGTGAGTTGCCCCAACCCATCCCTTAAAACCCGTTAATTCCCCCTGGACGGTAGTCTTTACCCGCGCGATCGCCCTACCGTTTGTCCTTTCGTAGAGATTTCAGAGCCTTTGAGAGAGAGCATGAGCATTGGTAAAGTTCGCATTTATGACCTATCAAAAGAACTCAACCTAGACAATCGAGATTTATTGGCAATCTGTGAGCAGTTGGGGATTGCCTACAAAAGCCATAGCAGTACCATTTCCGAGGCCGATGCTGATCGCATTCGCGAAGCTGCCAAAACCTACCAACCCCACAGTCCCTCTCCCCGTAAAGCCTCAAAAACACCTCCCCCACTGAAAAAATCCCCAGCCCCGCCAAAAACCCAGCAAATATTTGCTGTGCACACCCAACCCCGCTCTGAGACGCCAGAAGCGCCCAAACCTCAATTACAACAGCCCCAGTCTCATATACACATATCCCAGCCCACGAGACAG
>NZ_JARJMS020000049.1:0-10699 GCF_029335995.1 Thermosynechococcus sp. Uc | reverse complement strand
GCCCCACCCGACGCGCCAGCATACGACTCAAATCCCCCGTGCCACAGCAGAGATCCAAAGCCGTTGCCCCTTTAGGGAGTTGGAGCCAGTCCACAGCCATTTGTTTCCAGACATGGTGAAGACCAAAGCTCAGTTGATCATTGAGGCGATCGTAGAGGGGGGCAATGCGCTCAAATAGGGCTTGAATATCAGTCACGGTCATGGTTTAGCAATGGCGGCGCTGACGCAAATAGTTCGCCTCGCAGCGCAACTGCTGAAAGTACTCCGTTTCCGTAATTTCTGCTACCTGCTGCTTTTTGTGATCAATGTCCACCTTTAGCTCTTCGATTTGCTGCTGCATCACTTGTTCACGCTGTTTGCACTCGGTAATGTCCTGTACCAATCCTTCATAGTAGGAAATTTTGCCGTCAGTATCCAAAACTGCCCCTATATTTATGCCACCCAAATGGTCTGGCGATCGCGCCGATAGGCCTTGAACTCAAAGCTACGGTAGCTGATCTGAATGAGCGCTTCAGTAATGAGCATAGCTGGAAAGAGCGCCGCAAGAGTTAAGGCCAAGGTAAATTGCCAACGCAGACTTAACCGCTGCCATGGGATCGAGCCTCCTTAAAATAAGACCCTAGCGGAATTTTTCATCAAGATTTATACCGAGGTTACTGAAACTGCCGCCATTGTTCCCTTCCAAGCTTGAGCATTGCTGGCCGTACAGTGATCTTAGACGACATTAAAAACGGTAACGAAACTCAAGAAAGCCTGTGCCCTCACCACTGGTGCTCACCTGTCCGCCAAGACGGATCTGCTCTGTCACCTGAAACCCAAGGTTAAACCGCGTCGGATCATTGGGGGCGGTTAGCAACTGCAAGAGGGAAAGTGAGGTAAAACGATTCACTTGAAAACCAAGTTCAGCCCCCACGGCAAGGGTTGGAGCTTGACTTTGGGCTTGGCGATCGGGGGGCACCACAGCCGGAAAAATGCGAAAGGAAGTGCGGTTGCCCGTGGCCTGATCAATCAATGCCTGTAGGTTGTTGAAAAGAGCGGTTCCGGCGAGACTGGCCACCACCGCTTCTCCCCCCACTTGGTTGAGATCTGCAATTGAGCCACCGCCTATCAAGGTGAGAAGTTCGGTTGTGCTGCGCGAAGGGTTACTGGATAGCTCAAGCACTGCGGGTAAATTGGTTTGGAGCTGACTGACACGACCGTTAATGCGGGCAGTAATGCGAACGGTATTCAGTGTTCCCAAACTGGTGGCCGTTACGGAACCCACATCGGAGAGTCGCGTCACGGTGCCGGGAGTATAAACTTCAGTGGCAGTGGCAGCAAGGGTGAGGTTGAGTTCCGGATCTAAGCCATTGGCGGGGGTAAAGAGCACATAGTTATCCGCTCGCTGCTGCAGTAAAAAGAGGGTGGTGAACAAATTCAGTTGCCCTCCCGTGAGGCGAATTTTGCCAGCGGGCTGGAGACTATCGAGACCCCCATTGAGGATTAAACTGCCAGTGGCTGTCAGGCTGAGAAGGGGCGATCGCGTCACACGCAAGGAATCTGACAGATGAATTGCCAAATTATCAAAGGCGAGGGGTTCAAAGGGACTGTGGGCAGGATTGGCGAACCCATTGCCATTGGCAACACCATTGATAGCGCCCAAATCAAATCGGCCTTGGCTGAGTCGGACATTGCCCCCCAGATTGGGACTTAGGAGTGTATCTGTGATTACGAGTGTGCCATCTACTGTACCGCGATAGATATTGCCGGCATTGACTTGCAATTGTCTCAAGGACGCGGTGAGGGGTGTGGCAGCATCGGGATCATCTGAGGCCAAGGGCGTCTGAATTGGCAACACCCCTGCCATGGTAATTTGCCCTTGGCTAAAGAGACCTTGAATCCCGTCCACCCGCAGGCGATCGCGATCAAAGCGCACCCGCGCACTGAGATTTGTTACTGGTTCCTCAAAGGTGGAGGTTTTGATCACCGCATCATCCACACTGAGAACGCCATTTAGAATGGGGTCTTCCCATGTCCCTCGCAATTGGACTTGGAAAAGACCTTTACCCTGCTGCCATTGCACCTGATCCGTAAAGAGATTAATCAACGATAATCCTTCATCTTTGACACTCACATCCAGCGCCAACTGCGGATCGACCACAGGTCGTGGATCAAGGGGATAGATCAAGGGAACTGAACCCGTAACCGTCAGCGGCTCTGGCGTGTTAAAGCGAGCGATCGCCTGAAGGGCAAGACGATTTTGGGCATAGCGGAAGGTGGCATTGGCGGCTTCAAGGGGACGTTGATTCAATTGACCCTCCACAAGGGCAGCTCTACCGGCGAGAATGGGCTGCTGCCATGAGCCAGTCAACACCGCTTGGGCATTTACTTTGCCTTCAACCTCTACCCCAGGGGGCAAAAGACTCGCCACAAGACTGACAGGGAATTGCTCCAGCCGCAGTTGGGCATTTTGCTGGTTGCCCCCCACCGTCCCATTCATGTTGAGTTGGCCACCGTTGGCCAAAAGATTGAGGGTCGTCAGCACCACTTGATTTTGGGCAAAGCGACCGCGACCCAGAAAATGCTCAATTTGGTAATTTCCCCACTGCCAATCGGCTCCCTTGAGATCAAAACTGGCCACAAGACCCGCCTGAGGAGTTTGACTGAGGTTGATTTGGCCATTAACCCCCCCCCGCAGTTGATCCAAGGGGGGCAGTGGCTGCGGCCGCCGCACCAAGGCCGCTTGAGCTTGTAGCGTCTCAATTTCAGCAAGGCGGCGAATTTGCGTTAGCAGTGATACTTGGAGACCTTCTCCGGCTCTGGGGAGTCCCAAATCTGCTGCGGTGCCCCGAGTAGTTGGTTGACCAATCCCAAAAACAGTGGCAAATCCCGTCAAATCCGCTAGATTGCCTTGGGCAATCGTCAACTGCGCTCCCCATCGTTGGGGTTGGAGCTCTGCGGTCAATTGATAGCGACTCTGACCTTTTTCAAAGAGGCCAGATTGAATTGTCAAGCGATCGCGACTCAGGCGAAATTGCGCCTGCAATCGATCGCCCCGCCATGCCCCTACCCCCGGTCGCTCTACCGTAAAATGACCCTGACCCCTTGTCCAATTTTGCAACTGTAGGCTGCCAGAGGCGACGCCGGTAAGAATGGCCGCTTCAGGAAGCTCTGGGGGACGCAGCCGCAGGGATTCTATAGGAAACTGCTGGAGACGCAGATCAAAGTTCTCCCCTTGGCGCTGACCAATGAGTTGTGCCTGTTGCCGTTGAATGAGTAGCGAGTGGGGTAAACCATCAGGAGCCAAACGCAACGCCAAGCGATCGCCCCCCCCTTGGAGATTGAGGGTCACCCCCTGTTGCTGGCTCAAAGCCACTGTTCCCGTGAGCTGGGGAGCAAAGCGCCAACCATTCACAGCCAATCCCTGGGTGAACAGCGCCCCCTGCAATTGGAGATTGTTGAGGCGTCCAGTCAGTTGACCTTGAAAGGAGGTGGTGCCCGCGAGGGTGAGGGAAATAGGTAAATTCGGTTCTAGGAAGGTGCTTAACGTACTCAGGGGGAGATTTCTGGCTTGGATGCCCAATCGAATGTCCGTGGGTTCTAAAGCCGCTAAATCCACACCAATTGTTCCTTGGGCACGAATGGCACCCAGGGTGGCTTCTTGGACTTGGAGTTGCCGACCATCCCAATTCACAGCGGCAATAAGAGAATCACCGCTGGGAGTTTGATCTACTTGGAAATTAGCCTTGGCTCGAATGGCGGGCAGCGTCAGCTGATCCACTCGCCCTTGGGCAATCCCTTGCCCACTGAGGCGACCTTGTAAATTTTGATTCAACTGCCGCAGGGAAAGATTCTCAGCCTGAGCCTGTAACTGCCACTGACCGGCGACGGCTTGCACTTGACCCCGCAGACTTCCCCCCAGAAATTGCATTTGAAACTCAGGGATGAGCAGTTGCGTTTGCGTAAGACGGGCGGTGCCCCGCAGGGGATACTGGGCGGTGGGCAATTGAAACGCCGCATTAGCCTGCCAACTCTCTGGGGTACGCAGATTGCCACCAAAGTCCAGTTGCGCAAAACCTTTCCCCAAGGAAACTGGCGAGGTCAGATCATAGCGGCGGGCGATCGCCTGCAAATTCACCTGCTGCACCTGAGCCTGCCCGCGAAACTCCCCGGTGGGCTTTACCCTCAGAGTTGCCCGTACTTCACCCCCATCCACTAACTGGGCATGGATATTCATAAACCTGATGCCCTGATCCTGGGAGGCCACAAAAGGCAGCCGCACCTGTTGTAGTTGCAATTGATCCACTTGAAGGGGAGTATAGCTGCGCAGTTCACCCCTGATTTGAGGCGCGGCTAAGTCACCCTGCACCTGCAGCCTAGGAATCTCCACCTGCCCCTTGAGAGAAACAGACGGCATAATCTGCAATGCCTTGAGTGTAGGAGCAAGATCAAATCTAGCCACCTGGGCATCAATGTCCCAGCCACTTTTGAGACCCACGGTTCCTTGAGCCTGCCAGTGGATATTGGCGATCGCCCCGCGCAAATAGTGGAGCTTTGCCTGATTGCCCTGCAATTGTACGTCAGCTTGTAATGCCTTAATGTCTTGGGGCACAAAAGCCGTGCGCAGCTGGCCATCCCGCAACCAAATTTGACCCGTGACGGCAGGAGTTTCTGGCAAGGGAAGCTTAACCCGGAACTGTCCCTCTAGGCGGCCGCCTTGCACAGAAATGGTTTTTGGCAAAACTGGATTGGCCAAGGCCAAGGGAACTTGCCGAAAGTCCAAAGCCAATTCCCCCGCCTCTCGGGCTTGATCCCACATTCCCTGCACTTGCCATTGGCCACCCCCAGCCAGTTGTCCTGCTGCTTGACCTTTGAGGCTAAAATTTTGATCCTGCGCCCAGAGGGTTAAACGGCCATGGACATGATGCAGCAGGTAGGCCTGACCCTGAAAGGGTTGAATTAAAACAGAACCATCCTCCACTTTCACCGTGACTTGCTTTAGTTGAAAAAGGGGCGATTCCGCTTCTGGCAGCCTCAATTGCGTGCGCCACCACCGCCCTTCGGCGTCCTGAACCACAGTGAATTGGGGTTGGTGGAGCGTCACCTCAAGATCTAAGGGCTCACCAGTGAGAACTTGCAACGGATTAAAAGACACGTCAATGTGGGAGATGGTAACACTGTCCTCGCTTGAAGGATCGCTGGGAACAGCCGACGGACCAAAACGAATAAAATTTAGGCCGATCTGCTGCACGTGACCAATTTCGACTGGACGATTGAGGCGCTCTTGCAGCTCTCGGGAAATTTGAGGAGCCAGCTCAATGATAAACAGCCCTGCCACTATACTGACCCCGAGAGCAGCTTGCACCGCAATTTGAGCAAGTTTTCTGGGAACAGCGCTCCCAACTCTCAGGTTCAACCCGTCAGACTGAGGATCAGGGGGTGGTTGCTGCGTCATGAAGCCCAACTCCACTACAGCTTAGCAAGAAGTCCAATAGCTTAATCCTAGTACGCATAGAAAAGACTCATCTTTCTAATTTGATGTTTCAGATCACAGGTGGATTCTCATGGAGAAAAGAAACGCTAAGATAAAAAATGAATGTAAAAAAATGTAATAATGAGCGTCTTAACAGATCGTGTGGTGTTGGTGGTGGGTGCCACCGGTGGGATTGGCCAAGCAGTTGTCGAGGAACTGCAAGGCAGCGGCGCCCAGCTTGTACTAGCGGCACGCTCTAGCGATCGCCTACAAGCCCTAGCAGCCCAACTTTCCCCCTCCACAAGGGTGCAAATTCAGCCGTGCGACATCACCGACCCGGCACAAGTCAGTGCCCTTATGGCAGCAATCCGCAGCACGCAGGGACGGCTCGATGTGCTAATTAACGCTGCCGGTGCGGGTCTGCTCAAGCCCTATCAAAAAATTACGGCGGCTGACCTAGATCAGATGTTAAATCTCAACCTCAAGGGCTGCTTTTACACTAGTCAACAGGCCGCTGAATTAATGAAGGAGCAGCAGCAGGGACATATCTGCACGGTGGTCGGCATTCTCGGTAAGCATTCCATGGCACTGGCCTCTGCCTACTGTGCCGCTAAATTTGGGGTCGTGGGCTTTAGTAAGTGCATGGCCGAGGAACTTAAACGTTACGGCATTCGCTTTAGCCTTTTTTACTTTGGCGGTGTGGATACCCCCTTTTGGGATGCCGTCAGCCTCAAAGTGGATCGCCAAAAACTCCTGCGTCCCGCCACCGTTGCCCGCTTTATCCGCGCTGCCCTCGAGACAGACACCCATGCGGTTCCCTTTGAGTTGAGCTTGATGCCCGATAGCCACGTCTTTTTCTAATCTTGGAGAAAGTAGGCGATCGCCTTGCCCTTAAGCTGAAAGGGTCGGCAGCGAAGAAGGATGCAGGAGTAGCTCAGCCGTGGAGCGTTTTTCCACCATTTCGGGAGTGATAGTACATTCACGCAGGTCTTTGCGGGAGGGCAGTTCGTACATCACATCCAGCATAATCTCTTCGACAATGGCGCGCAGGGCACGGGCACCGGTTTTACGACGGTAGGCCTCTTGGGCGATCGCCTCCACCGCCGCCGGTTCAAAGTGCAACTCCACGCTGTCCATACGCATTAGTTTTTGGTACTGCTTCAGGAGCGCGTTTTGAGGCTGGGTGAGAATTTCTGCCAAGGCGGCCACGTCTAGCGGCTCTAGCACAGCAACCACAGGAACACGGCCGATAAATTCTGGAATCATGCCATACTTCACCAGATCTTGGGGTTCCAGTTGCTTGAGAATGTCCGCAGAGCGTTTTTCCTTAGGCAGAAGTTCGCCATCGCGGACAAAGCCCATCGCTTTTTTGCCCACCCGCTGCTCAATCGTTTTCTCTAGTCCAACAAAAGCACCCCCACAGATAAAGAGAATATTCGTTGTGTCAATTTGAATGCAGTCTTGGTAAGGGTGCTTGCGCCCCCCTTGAGGCGGCACATTGGCGATCGTCCCCTCCAGTATCTTCAGTAGCGCCTGCTGTACCCCTTCCCCAGAAACATCACGGGTAATTGAGGGATTTTCACTTTTGCGGGCAATCTTGTCAATTTCATCAATGTAGATAATTCCCCGTTGTGCTTCTTCCACATCCATATTGGCGGTTTGCAGCAACCGCAACAGGATATTTTCCACATCTTCCCCCACATAGCCTGCTTCCGTGAGGGTGGTGGCATCGGCAACGGCAAAGGGGACATCAAGGAGTTTCGCTAGTGTCTGAGCCAAGAGGGTCTTCCCCGAACCCGTTGGACCAATGAGGAGGATATTGGACTTTTGCAGTTCGACATTATCATCGCCCCGCTGATCACTCTCTAAAAGACTCAGACGCTTATAGTGGTTATAGACTGCAACCGAGAGGATTTTCTTGGCTTCGTGCTGCCCAACCACGTGCTTATCAAGAAATTCCTTGATTTGCCTAGGTTTGGGGACTTGGCTGAAGGGACGACTGCGGGGCGTGCTACGGGGCGATCGCGACGGTGTGGGTTCTCGACGGGGAGTAGCGGTAGCCAATTCCTCATCGAGAATTTCATTACACAGTTCTACGCATTCATCACAAATATAGACCCCCGGGCCTGCGATAAGCTTACGCACCTGTTCCTGCGATTTGCCACAAAAGGAGCACTTAAGGTGGGTATCGTATTTGGCCATAGGGAACCTCTCGGGTTGCACGTCGGGTGTACTTAGTGGCTAGGGAGGGTCTGCCGCGTCACCACTTGATCAATGAGACCATAGGCCTTGGCCTCTTCAGCAGACATAAAGAAATCCCGTTCAGTATCGGCTTCAATGCGTTCGATTGGTTGCCCCGTATGCTGTGACAGGAGTTCATTGAGCTTGCGCTTGTGGTAGAGAATTTCCCGCGCTTGGATTTCAATATCCACCGCCTGACCTTGGGCACCGCCGAGAGGTTGGTGAATCATGATCCGAGCATGGGGCAGCGCCATCCGTTTGCCGGGGGTACCGCCAGAGAGCAAAAAGGCACCCATACTCGCCGCCAAGCCAAAGCAGAGCGTACACACATCGGGGCGAATGTGCTTCATTGTGTCGTAGATGGCCATGCCGGCTGTAACTGAGCCACCGGGTGAGTTGATGTATAGGTAAATATCTTTTTCCGGATCTTCGGCGTCTAGGAACAGAAGCTGCGCCACGATGGAGTCAGCAACCGCATCGTCAATGCCCCGGCGATCGCCGGCACCCCCACCAAGGAAAATAATTCGTTCCCGCAGAAGCCGCGAATAGATATCAAAGGCTCGTTCCCCCCGCCCCGACTGCTCAACTACCATCGGCACAATATTGGCGTGGGTGGGCGGCAAGTTGAGGGCTGGAGAGCGCAAAATAGCACTAAGGGGATGGTCGTAACGCGATTGCAGCATAGTTGCCCAGAATGACAGTTCAATTATAATTAATTGTAACTAGCGGTTTGTCCCCGTAGGGATCATCACCTTCATTATGCCGAACTATTCTTGAGATGGGGTAGAACTTGCTTTTTTCCCAGAGCGTTTTTGCGCTTCGGCGGGAGCAGCGGGCTGCTCAGGGGTTGTGTCGGACTCCACTGGCTGAAATGTATTTTGCTCTAGGAGCCACTTAAGGACTTCCTCGCGTTGGAGTTCCTCTGTAACAAACTGTCGTAACCATTGCAAATCTTTGGCAGCTTTCACTTTTGCTGTCTCTTTATAGACAGCAAATCGTTCCTCAACGGCCTCGGCCTTCGGTTCAATGCCCTCTTGGCGAGCGATCGCTTTCAATAATAGATTGGAGTGTACCTCCTTAGCCGCCGCCGGCTCTGCCTCTTGACGCATTTTTTCATAGAGCTCCTCGGTCATGATCTTATCGAGATCAACGCCTTGGGAATGAATTTGCATCAGCGTCGTCTGTACTTTTCTCTCTACCTCTTTACGGATGAGCATTTTTGGTAATTCAACGGGATTTTGAGCAATCAAGGTATCAATGAGGGCAGCTTCTTTAGCTTTCTTGTCTTTTTCTTCAGCTTGCTGCCGATGATTTTGCTCCAGATAAGCCCGCAATTCTGCCATCGTCGTGAATTCACTGTGCTCAGCGGCAAAGGTATCATCCAAAGGCGGCAGTTCGGGAGCCTTAATTTCCAAGAGTTCAATCTCGGCAGTTAACTGATTGGGGGTCTCCGTTTCCTTGCCAACAGACACCGTCACCGTTTTCACCTCACCAACACTCATGCCGACAACGGCAGAGGGAATTTCTTTGAGCAAAAAGGACTGCTCTTCATCAAGGGACAGGGGTAGCTCATCTGCTGAGAGTTCCTTTACCACCTCCCCTTCTTCATTTTTGGTAACAAGCTTGAGGGTAACATCATCGCCCCATTGAGCTGGCCGGTCTTCGACAGGGATGAGAGTGGCGTGCTCCCGTTGGTATCGTTTCAGCAGCTTTTCAACGGTTTCGGGATTATAGGTGACGGGACTGTACGGAATCGTCAGCCCTTTGTAGGCTGTGACTGTAACTTCGGGTTCAACGTCAAAGGTGACGCTGAAGGAAAAGTTTTTGCCGGGCTGAAATTGATCCAGTAACTCTGTAATGTTCCCTTCGAGTTCGAGGTTACCTAGATAGGGGATATTATTCTTTTCGACGGCGGCTTTAACGGTCTCCTCAATCAGTTTTTCCATGGCAACATAGCGCAGCCGCTGTTTGCCAATCTGCTGCAAGACAAGCTGCCGGGGGGCTTTGCCTTTACGAAATCCAGGCACTTGCGTATGGCGAAGGAGATCATTGACCACTTGGTTATACACCTGTTGAGAGTGGGTTCCCGAAACCTCAATCGTGGCGAGGAGTTGGCTATTGGAACGGGATTCAGTTGTTATGGAAATGATGTCAGTCACGTCAGTCAAGGTGATTCCCCTTCGCAAATGGTGTCAATGTAGTGTCCGTTAGTTGTGCGCGATCGCACAAATTGTAATTTTAGCGCAAATTTTCCCTACTCTTTTTAATCGGACTCACCTTAAAGCTGAACAACGACGCTCAGGATGTCAGAGTTTTGTGACAAAAGTAATCGTTAGAATTAGTGACTGTGAGGGATGCCCCGTAGCTCGCATCTGCGGTTTGGAAAATGTCAACAATTTCCCTGCCATCTCTATGAGTTCAATCCTGTGATTCCTCATGTGCCCTCCCACCCACTATGAGGCGGACTATGTGATCAATCTTTGGATGGAGGGAAATATCCACAAGTCCTCCCGCGATCGGGCACAGGAGCAGTAACAAAAACTCTAGGAAATTATCTGTGCTCGGGCTACTGTTGACCTAATTGAGCACTTAGGTGCGGCCTTGAGCTGCCCACTTCAGAATTGAGCGTAAACGCTTAACCCTGAAATTCAGTTGCTTCGGTAAATCCCTGCTGCTTACGGCACTACCACGCCGCTCACTTCACAGGCGATCTGGGCGTGTCTAACTTCTAATCTGAGTACATTAATTTAATTGCGCACCCGCAAGGCGCGGTTTCGGCCCAGCCAAACCAAAACCCAAGGACAGCTGCGCCTGCGCGCTTTAGCTTGCTCCCGCGCAGCGGGTCGATCGGCTTCTGTGGAAGCTGTGGGTGGAATCACAGATGTGGGACTCTTCCTCAGTCTAGGGTGCTGCCGTTGGAGCGGCTGTATCGTCCCTTTACCGCTTGGAAGCCCTGCAGCCGAGGCGGTCGGATCAACAGGGCATTTTTTGTCTTCGCGGTCAGCA
>NZ_JARJMS020000033.1:0-8616 GCF_029335995.1 Thermosynechococcus sp. Uc | reverse complement strand
CTTGTCAATGCCCAAGTAGCGGGGCAAACTCAGGAGAGGGGTGTGATAGTCAAAAGGAGGAGGAGTCTCCTCGGTGCTAATCACATCAATCCCCGGCAGCATCTGACAGAGGCGAACCAGAGGCGGATAGGCAGCAAACATCACCCGTTGGGCACGCCGCGCTATCAAAGGCAGTAAACGCACAAACTGAATGCAGTCCCCTAGCCCCTGCTCGCTATAGACAAAGAGGGTTTTTCCCTCAAGGGACTGACCTTGCCAACGCGGCTGCGGATAGGTGCGCAAGCCACCCGTGGATTGCTGCCAGCGCCATTCGTATTCTTCCCATCCCTCTTGAAAGTGTCCTAGGAGTAGCAGCACCAAGGCAAAGCTCAGGCGCACCTCCGCAACATCAGGAGCAAGGGCAACCGCTTGACGAAAATGGTGGAGTGCCGTTTGCGGCTCGCCTATTTCCAGCAGGGCTGTGGCCAACCCAGCTTGGGCAGTACTGTTGAGGGGGTCAAGGCTGAGGCAACGCTGGTAATAACTCATGGCTGTGGCAAAGTCCGCTTCCTGAAGGTAAATTTCCCCCAATTGCAGCAGTGCCTGTGGATGTCTGCTGTCCCGCAGCAACACTTCTTGATAGCGATCGCGCGCCGCCGCCAGCTTGCCCTGTAGCTGCAAAGCGTAGCCCAGATTGTAGTGAGCTGTGAGCAGTTCTGGATTGGTGCTCAGGGCCGCTTGAAAGTGATGAACCGCTGCTTCGTAGTGCTTCAAAGCAAGATAGACACTGCCCAAATTATTGTGGACATCGGCTTGGCCGGCTTCGAGGTAGAGGGACTGTTCATAGCAAGCACTGGCTTCTGTAAGTTTCCCCTGAGAGTGCAGGCACAGTCCCAAGTTATATAACGTTGTGGGCAAGTCAGGATTCAAAGACAGGGCTTTTTGGTAGCAGGCGATCGCCTGCTCAGTCTCCCCCAAATCCAGATAGGCATTGCCGAGATTGCTGTGGGCTTCTACCCACTCCGGCCTGACTTCAAGGGCACGCTGATAGTGAGGTAGAGCCGCGGCCGGCTGCTGAAGAACATCGTGGAGCACAATGGCCAACCGATAATGGGCAGGGGCATACCACGGATTAAGGGCGATCGCCCGTTCATAGGCCATCTTCGCCTCAAGGGGGTCTCTCTGCTGTTCAGCAATTAATCCCAACAGGTAGTAGGCCTCAGGCTGCGGCGACCGTTCCACAGCTTGACTGGCCCACTGTCGTGCCCCGCTCCACTGCTGCTGCTGATAGAGTTGCCAAGCCTTTTTGAGCGGCGAGGCTGTGTACCATCCCAAAATACCCACAGCGACTGCTACGAATCCTAGGTGTGTTGATTCAAATAATAAGCAACGGCAGTGGCAATTGTAGAATTTCCGTTGCAGTCCAGGGGCGTCGGGTCTTGGGGAGGCTGCGGTTCTGCGCGCAAAAACTGCCAATGGCCACTAAAAAACTCCTCATGGCTGAGGATTTGATGGAAGTGGTGCGCCTGCAATCCCGCCACCAACACTGGCCCTTCGGCAAAATCATCGCGACGAATCGTTGCCACCGCTACCCCCACGCGATAGGCCTCCGCATAGGTGCCATAGCCGGGCTTAGATACAACTCGCCCACAGAGGGGCATCACATCCACTGGACGCAGTTGTTGCCCACAGAGCTTCAGGAGGTTGGGCAGCCCTTCGGGAGCGGCGGCATCAAAAGTGAGGAACTGCCAATCGGGAAAGTCTTTGAGTGCCCCATAGGGAATGGCCTGCAAACTCAAGCCGCCAAATGTTAAAAGAACCGTGCGATCGCGGGGGGTAGTAAGGTCAAGGCGCTGCCGCAACTCCGCCGGGTCAAAACGCGGTTCAGCTCCCGTCAATCCCACAGGTTCCTTATGGCGAAACGCCGTTAGCGGTTCCGCAAAGGGCAGTTGAAACAGGCGATCGCACCTACTGTAAAGATCACCCACCCAATCCGCAATCTCAACAAAGTCATCCCCAAAAGAGCGATAGATAAAATCCCAGCCAAAATTACTGACCATCCAGCAGGGCACCCCTGCTGCGTGGGCGATCGCTACAGCCAATGGCGGAATATCTGCTAAGACCAACTGCGCCCGATTTTGCCGAATAAACTCAGCCTCTGCACAGATTAACTCAGGGGCAGCCGCCCGCAGTTCCAAAAGCTTAGCACGGGTTGCCGCCAAATCCATTTGCAGACTATCCGCCTGTACGACCCCCAGATCCAGGGCGCGGGGGCGGTGAATAAACTCCCCCTCCAAATTTGCCCGCAACAACCAATAGGGAGCAGCCGTCACGATCAGTGGCAACAGAGTGGGCACTTGACGGCGAATCGCATTCACAAGTGCGGTTGTTCGCCCCACATGACCAAAGCCATGGTTTGTGATTGCTACGTAGAGAGTCGGTCGAGCCACAGGACTGTTCTCGCCAAAACAGATGTAATCTTAACATTTGTAAAAACTTTCTCTTGTTCTCCCCAGCATCTTTTTCCTTGCCTAGATAGGAGTACCCAAGGATTGTAGCTACAGGAGATTTATTTTAGTCTATTCAAATAGACTATAAAATAGATTTATTGACGGTATTTATAAATTTGTGTTGCCTTTTATGAAGATGTGTAACATACTGTTGACCAGGAGGCAGAGATAAGCATGGCAACCTGCTAGACGTTCAACATCTCTGAAGCTGTATGACCTATACCACCGATACTCGTTTCACTCCCTCAACACTGGCCACAGCCGTTCAAGAAGTCATCACTCTCTTCAACTGCTTGAGCGTGGATGACAAACTAGGGCTTCTGTGGTTTATCTACACTGAAACGGGTCATTCGATTACAGCCGCCGCCCTCGGTACGGCTCGCCTACAACTGGCGGAAGGGCTGCTCAATCAGGTCAAAGCACTCAGTTTTGATGATCAGCTTCAATTCATGCGTGACTTGGTGGCCAATGTGGATACCCCTCTTACCCGTGCTTACGGCGTCTTTAGTCCCAACACCAAGCTTGCCTTCTGGTACCAACTGGCGGAACTGATGAAACAGGGGTTTGTGGTACCCGTGCCCGCCGGTTATACCCTCAGCCGCGATGCCGATCGCGTGTTTGAAGCTATCAAAGCCCTTGATTTTGGTCAACAAATTACCATCTTGCGGAATGCCGTAGTCGCCATGGGTGTAGATCCGCTTGCCGTCTAATTAAGATGCCATGGGTTACGCAAGGGGGCAGCTTGCTCCCTTTTTTTATCTCGATTCAAACCACTGAGGATATTAAAAAATGATCCATTCTGTTCAAGGCAGTCCCATTCTCGGCATTGACGAGCCAACGCTCAGCGCCTATTTTACTGCCCTCAACGACGAACGCTATGAGGATGTAGCCGCCCTATTTGCTGAGGAGGGAGTTCTCTATCCGCCCTTTGCAGAGCCGCTAATTGGCCGGGGAGCGATCGCCCACTATCTCCACCTTGAAGCTGTGGGTATGCGGGCAGAACCCCTCAAAGGAGAATTCTTGACGAAAGAGGGTACACAGCGCTGCTATCGTTTAGTGGGCAAAGCTAAACTCCCTCTCTTTAGCGTCAATGTGGCCTGGCAGTTTGGCCTCAATACCGAGGATCAGATCACCTTTGTGAAAGTCAATTTACTTGCCACCTTGGAGGAACTCCTCAGCTATCAGCCTCTGCGTCAGCAACACTAGGGCGATCCGAAAACACCTCACACTCTAGAGCCTCTACGCGATCGCGCAAATTGTGAAGAATGCCAGAATGACTGAGGCGTACCGCTGCCAACTGTTCCCGCAGGCGATCGTAGTTTTGCGGCAGTTGTTGGCGCAGATGAATCACTTCACGGCTAAGAGCATTGACCCGTCGCTCTAGATCCGCCACCCGCTCAGGCAAACGATCCGTTTGGGCATAAAACTTACAAACAATGTCCACAATTGCTGCTTCAAGGCTAGTCAATTGATGCTCCCGCTGATAGGCATACAGCCAACTGAGAACATCCGGTGGTAAATGCTCTGTAATTTCCGACTCAAAATTCACACTTCCATCCTGTAGCAGGCCGTATTTCTATTTTGTCGCTTTAGGGAAAGTGATGGCGAAGCATCGGAATAGCCCCTTGTAGTCAGGCAATTCCACGACTATCGAGCAAAAACTTAGGAGGCGTCAGCCAAAAGAGTTGACTATTGCCAAGGGGATCGATGTCTGGAACTTTTAGACCAATAATGCCTGCTTTCTTGAGTTGGATGTGTCCCAAGGCTCGGCCACAGGTGAGAAGTTCTGTCCAGTGACTAAGATTGGGTTCATGACCCACTGCAATGAGGGCACCCTCATGTTCTTGACGCCAGTGGCTCAGCCACTGGAGCCATTCTTGCAAGCGGCCACTCGGAGCTAGCAGGTCAGAAATCATTAAATCGGGAGCAACCCCCACTTCTAGGAGAATTTCTGCCGTTTGCCGTGCCCGCAGCAGCGGCGAGGAGAGAATGAGTTCTGCCTCAATGCCCAGATCTAGTAACCGCCGCGCAATCTGCTGGGTTTTCTTTTCGCCTTTGGCCGTCAGGGGGCGATCGCCATCACTGCCTTCAAAGACTTCCTGTTCAACCGCAATCCCGTGGCGGAAAAAAAAGACTGTTAGCTCCCTCATAAAGACCTAGAACTTAATGACCAGAAACAGTGCCCTACTCCGTACCGTGGAGGACATTGTTCTTGGGATTAACGAGATGGAGGAGCTTTTGCTTAATCTGGGTATCGTAAACACTCCACTTGAGTTTAGCGTACTCTGGATTTTCATTGAGACCCGACAAGAAGCCCACGGGAATTTCAAAACCGCCGGCTTGGGAGCGACCCCCACCAAAGAAACGCCCTTGGCGATCCTTGCCAAAGGCCTCCTTGATAAATTCGTCAGGATCTAGGGTAATTTTCGTCGTGCGCAGCGAACCAATAATCAGCTCCACCTCTTCATCTTCGTCGTGGACAAGACCATAGACAACAGCAGTGTGAACGTTCTCCTCAGTAACAAGGAAATCAGCCGCTTGGGGAATGGCATCGCGGTCTTCGTAGCGGATATAGCCCACGCCAGAAATCGAGAAATTGTTGTGAATAGAGCGGTTTTTGAGCGATCGCTCGATGACGTCCATCACCTGTTTTGAGCGGTGGGACTGCAAAATGGTGTTCAGCAGTTGATAATCAATAAAACGACTCAGAAAGGCGGCTGCCAGAAAGTCCTCCTCTTTGGCCTGTTTAAGGCAATCAGTGTCGGAGCGCAGGCCATGCATGAGGGCAGTGGCGCATTTTACGTGAACTGGGTTGCTACTGTCGAGGGTGAGCAGCCCTGCTTGCAGGTATTGGGTAAAGATGGTTGCCGTGGCGCGGGTCGTTGGCCGAATGTCTATAAACTCGGCTTGGATGGCTTCTTGCAGACTGTGGTGGTCAATAATGGCGATCGCGGGTAGGCGAGCCTCCTGCACCATTGGCAGTAATTGGCTGGTGGTGCCTTGGTTGTCAATCAGGACGTAGCCTTGGTAACAGGAGCAGTCCCGCTGATCCTTATTTTTAGTACCTTGCACGGTCCAGCGCACAAGGGGCATCCCCGTCAGCCGCACCAAGGTAATATTTTCTTGATGACTCAGGGCACCGGCGTAGGCAATATCGCACTGAATCTCAAACTGCTCAGCAATGAGCTTATAGGTCCACGCCGAAGAAAGGGCATCAGGATCAGGAAAATCTTGCAGAATAATTAACTGCCGTGTACCGCGGTGACGTTCCAGCATTTGCCGCAGCGCTTCGGCACGGGGATCACTCAAGCGAACTTCCACCTTTGCCAATTCTGTAGAGGTCGTCTCTGATTTCGCCAGTGCGTTACCATTCAGTTCAGGATGAGTGGAACTGACGTCACTGGCAGTGGGGTCACTGAGTTCAAGTGGATGGGGAGATTGCATAGTTGTTTCAGCGTTGGATAACAGGGTTGAACCCAATGGGGAACGCACAGAAGAGAGTTGTCGTCACCATACCGTTAACGACTCTATTTCGATCTTGGCAGATATTTTATCGTTTGGCATCCCCCCTTGGACGGTGTGTGGGTCGCTTAGCGGTGGGGCGGTCTTGGCATCCCTTAGCACTCAGCTTGGCGATCGCCCTTTTTTTTGCGGGAACCCACAGTCTGAAAGCGCAACAGGTCTGGCGGGGCGGTGAATCAGTTCCTGTGCAAAGAGCCTATGCCGAGTGGGAGCAAAAACACATCCTCTATTTGGGTGAGACCCACGATAGGGTAGCCGATCATCAGGCACAATTGCGAATTTTGCAGGAGTTACAGCGGCGGGGTCGCCCACTGGCGATCGCCCTTGAAATGATTCAGCGTCCTTTTCAAGCTGCCCTCGATGCCTACATTGCGGGTGAGATTACCGAAATAGAGTTGCTGGAGCAAACCCAATATGCCCAGCGGTGGGGCTTTCCTTGGTCGCTGTATGCGCCGATTTTTCGCTTTGCCAAGGAGCAGCAAATTCCCCTGATTGCCCTGAATACTCCCAGTGAAGTTACCCGCCAAGTGGCACGTCAAGGCCTAAAAAGCTTAAGGGAAGACGATTTTCGCTATATTCCACCCCTGATAGACATTGATTTAAGCAACACTGCCTATCGCGATCGCCTGAAGGAAATTTTTACTGCTGCCCACCAAGGGGTGAGTCACAGTCTTAATTTTGACTTCTTTTACCAAGCCCAAGTCCTTTGGGATGAAACGATGGCCAAAGTCATTGCCAAGCATCATCAGCGAGATCCCGAGCGCCTGATTGTGGTGTTGACGGGTCGGGGTCACGTTTATTTTGGGGATGGCATTCCCCAGCGGGTACAGCGACGGCTCTCCCCCAACCTCCGCCAAGCAATTATCCTTCTCAATCCCACAGCAATGGAAAAAGCCAAGCCCGGCATTGCCGACTGGTTTTGGCAAAATGATCCTTCTCTGTGAACTAGTCAGCTAAGCCATGTTCAAGGGCAAAGCGTACAAGTTCTGTGCGGCTGCTGGTGCCTGTTTTTACAAAGAGGCGACTCACGTACTTTTCAATATTGCGAACACTGGTATTGAGTTGGCTAGCAATTTCCTTATTCATTAGCCCCTTCACCACCAATTGCAGAACACTGGCTTCGCGAGGGGTGAGATCCAGGCGAACAGCAGAAGCAGTGGGATTACGTTTGCCCTGTTGGACAAGCATCGCCCGCAGTTCGGCAATTTGTTGGGCTAGATGGGTCAGGTTGGGTTCCGTCTCATCGCGAGCAGCCGCTTGGCGCCGCAGCAGATTTTTAATAATGGCCACCAGTTCATCTGGGTCAAACGGTTTGGCTAGGTAGGCATCACAGCCAGCATCATAGCCTTGGATGCGATCGCGCTTCATCCCTCGCGCCGTGAGGAAGACCACAGGAATGTGGCTAAGATGGGGCTGTTGGCGTACTCTTTCTAAAAAGGCATAGCCATCCATTTGCGGCATCATGATGTCTGTAATAATCAAGTCGGGCACATTGGTTTCTAGGTAGGCCAGAGCCGCCTGACCATTGGCCACCGCTGTCACCTCAAAGCCACTGTCCTCTAAATAGGCTGTCACCGCCTCGCGTACCCCCGGTTCATCATCCACCAGCAGTAATTTTGCTGTCATTGTCTCTCTCCTACTTCCGTAGAACCCAATCTACCCATGGTTTATTATTATTTGCAGTCTCTGTTTGGAATGTTTTAATGGCAATTATTGTGCTGCGGGCATGGTACCTACCGCAGTATGAACCCCTCGACCAAATTGAGCAACGCCCCCACGATCTACGGCTCAACAAAAGTAGCTTGCTGAAAACAGCATTGCGGGCAGATTTTCTCGATGACTTAGCAACAGTCCAGCGTTCGGAGTGGTTTCAGCGCTACCGCCTTGGCGAAACAGTGGAATTTTACATTGAAGGGAGTGGCAGCTATACAATCGCCAATATTGATATTCTCAGTCACGAAATCTACTTCATCAAGAGCGATCGCCTGAGTTACTTGGAACCTACCCTCTTTTTCAGTGCCGCAGATAGCCCCAGTAGCGACGAGATTCGCACAGTCCTCAAAGCATTTGTAACCAATACTCCCAGTCGCTTTCCCTTGGAACTGGTGGAAAGCCCACGTTCAGATACCGCTCCTCTACATTTGGAGCGTGCCGTTATTACCCGATTGCGTCGCTCGCTTCTATTTATTGCTGATGGCACAGGGGTTGAGAATGGCCAGTTGCACCCTCTAACTGCATTGGAATTAGGCTATGCCCTCGCCAGCAAACGACGGAATCAGATTCTGATCGTGGAGCAGCACCCTAGAAAAAACCTCCCCCTTCCTTTGCCGGTTGATCTTCCCAGTTGCCAGCGGGTCATCTATAGAGAAGCCTCAGAGCTACCAATGTTACTCCCCCCCTGCCTGATCAACCTACTTTTACCCTTTCAGTTGCTGACGCCCCAGGGATAGCCGGTTTGACCCAGTGACATAATAGGGAGGGGGGTACACCGGCTTCCAACACGAGTTCTGGCAAGAGGTGTAAGACACGAGTACACTGACGTATAAAGAGACAAATACACAGTTGAAGTTTTGTCTACTGTTGATGATTTAGGAGATGATTAAAT